>JBBRKB010000228.1:0-6559 GCA_038218385.1 Cytophagales bacterium
GTATAGAAATTGATCCCAAAATGCTTAACTTCAAAAAAAGGAAGTAACGAATCCCGAAATCCACCCTTACTTAGCTGTGGAAATCACCCTGAAAGCTAAGTTCCAATGTTAAGGAATTATTAATTTTTTAACTCTTTCAAAGAATTTTTTCAGGTTCTGAAATGAGTCGTCATTAACCAAAACCGCATATAAGTTCAAAAGCATTGCTTTCACCAAAAGCCTTCATTTTCTAAAAGTTAGGTGGAAAGTGAATGAGAAGGATTAAAAATTAGCCCTGTCAGTCAAATATCATTTTTTCAAAAATGCTTCTCAAAGGCCATGCAATCGATAACGGTTGCTACTTTATCAGGAATTTTCCGTTCTTTACCCTATAAATAATGAACACAATCTAATTTTTTAATAAAACTATGGTACGCGAACTTAACACACATAAGAAGGAACATTTGAAAAGCGAGTTACTTTTAGAGTTCCCCACCCTGACAGAAGCAGAATTTAACACAATCGACAATTCTTTTGAAGACTTGATCAGCAGCATTTCTATTAAAACACAAAGAGAAAGAACAGATGTAGCGAGAATCGTAGAAAACAAGTTGGATTATATCCATTCTAAGAACGTTTTCTGATAAACCTTTTAATGATTCAAGCTTAGTAAAAGGCATCCGGATGGGTGCCTTTTTTATTATCCACTAATGAAAAGGACGTCATAGAAACAGAACCCGCATCTGTTTTATCATTAAAAAATTTCAGCGGCTCATCCTTATTGACCAACGCAAGGGAATAGATCAAAGGCAAATAATGATCAGGTGTAGGCACCGCCAATTTTGAAAGATTTCCCATACGATCATATTCAACAATGGATTTGTGATCGCCCTCCGCGATAAATTTCTTAATGGCATCATCAAACTCAATTGCCCAATCGAAACCACTGCGCATTGTAAAATTGACCCTCTGCAAATTATGAACAATGTTTCCGCTACCGATCACCAACACTCCTTGATCACGAAGTTTGCTGAGCTCATTGGCCAGTTCATAATGGTAAGATAAAGGCCTGTAATAATCCAGGCTAAGTTGATAGACCGGAATGTCAGCTAAAGGTAGCATGGGCAACAAGAAGCTCCACGTGCCATGGTCAAGTCCCCATTCAAAATCTTTACTAACCTCCGTTTTTGTGATAAGCTTTTGCGTTACCTCAGCGAAATGAGGAGTACCCGGTGCGGGGTATTGCTGATCAAATAAGGCTTTCGGAAAACCACCAAAATCATGAATGGTACGTGGCCTTTCCATGGCTGTAACAGCAGTGCCCTTTGTCAGCCAATGTGCTGACACTGTAAGGATGGCCTTTGGCCTTGGCAAATGCTCACCAATGGTTACCCAACTATTGGTATATTCATTTTGCTCAATGGCATTCATGGGATCCCCCTTGTCCGACAAACATAACGGGCATCCTGCTTACGTGGCTGGTTCGCTCCGCCATGTCGCGCATAAATTTTTTTTAGGGAATCCATACTCTAAATTTCATCCTGCCTAACGCATCACCGTGACAAGTAGTTCGCACGATAAAGTTGACCACTTGATGATGTAAGACTGACGAACCCATTACTTTTTTCCTAATTTTAAGCCTGTGGAAATTTTCGAACAAGATGATTCTGTAACAACCCTTTTCGCGGAAGTACTGCTGCCGGTTCCCGTGCATAAGCTATTCACCTATCGGGTTCCTTTAACCTTAAACGATAAGGTTCAGGTTGGGCAGCGGGTCATTGTCCAGTTTGGCGATCGCAAAATTTTGACCGGTATTATTTCCATCCTTCATGAAAAACCTCCACGTGAGTATGAAGCCAAATACATTCTTGAAATCTTGGATGACTTTCCCGTAGTAAGCGAACAGCAGTTTAAGCTTTTCCATTGGGTTGCCGATTATTATATGTGCAGTACAGGAGAAGTAATGAAAGCAGCTTTACCTGCAGGTTTAAAATTATCGAGTGAATCTAAAGTGCAGCTCAATCCATCTTTTAATTTGGATGAAAGCGATCAACCCTTTTCTGATAAAGAACTTATTCTGCTTAAAAAATTAAAAGAAGAAGCACTAGATTATTCCGACATATCAAAGCTGCTTGGCATAAAACATCTATACAGTATTTTGAAATCCCTTGTGGGGAAGGAAGCGATATTACTTTTTGAGGAAGTAAAAGGAAAATTTAAACCAAAAATTGAACGCAAGATTCGTTTGACCAAGGAGATGCTAACATCTGAAGTGCTGGAAGATTTATTTGAAGCATTGGCATCCAAACCGAAGCAAGAGGCTATTTTGTTAAAATACTTGCAGAAGGTTCCCATCCTCCAAAACGTTACGCTAAATGCGGAAGGCATTGCACGAAAGAACCTGATGGATGATGATTTATCAGAGTCTTCGCTCAATACATTAATCAAAAAAAATATCCTGGAGGAGTTTGATGTTATCGTCTCGCGCTTTGAAACGGAAAAGGAAACGGATGAACCGTATATTCAATTAAGCGAAGATCAAAAGCATGCCCAGCAAGAAATACTTCAACGCTTTTCCGATCATGCCGTCACTTTACTTTACGGTATTACAGGAAGTGGGAAAACTGAAATTTATTCCAACCTGATAAAGCAGGCATTGGAAGGAGGATCACAAGTGCTCTATCTCCTACCGGAAATTGCTTTGACCACACAGATTGTGCAGCGGTTAAAAAAAATATTCGGATCCTCGATGGGTGTGTATCATTCCAAATTCTCAGACAACGAACGGGTGGAGGTGTGGAACGGAATTCTGGAAGGCCGGTTTAAATTTGTGGTGGGCGTTCGCTCATCTATTTTTCTTCCCTTCGATAATCTCGGGCTCATCATTGTTGATGAAGAACACGATCCTTCGTATAAACAACAAGAACCGGCACCACGCTATCACGCCCGCGACACCGCCATCATGTTGGGTCAAATGCATCATGCAAAAGTTTTGCTAGGATCCGCTACCCCATCCGTTGAATCGTATTACCATGCAAACCACGGCAAATATGGTTTGGTGAAACTTGATAAACGTTTTGGTGAGGCGCAGTTACCAAAAGTATCCTTTGCCGACATGGGTCAGGAGCGCAGACAAAAAACGGTGAAGGGCGAATTTTCACGCAAGATGTTGGAAGGTATTGGTGAGGCCATCAAAAAAAATGAACAGGTCATTATCTTTCAAAACAGAAGAGGCTACTCGCCCATGCTGAGTTGTGAAGATTGTGGTTGGGTACCCAAATGTCAGAACTGTTCGGTTAGTCTTACCTATCACCAATTCAGGCAAGCGTTGGTATGCCACTATTGCGGCTACAAAGAATCAATGCCACATCAATGTCCCACCTGTTCCTCAAAAAGATTGAAGACCGTAGGCCATGGCACCGAGAAACTGGAAGAAGAATTGAAATTGCAATTTCCGGAAGCGAATGTGCAACGAATGGATTTTGATACCACACGATCGAAGTTGGGTTACGAAAAAATCATTGATCAATTTGAGAAAGGGGAAACCAATATCCTAGTAGGAACTCAAATGGTGACGAAAGGATTGGATTTTAATCATGTTAGTTTGGTCGGCATATTCAATGCCGACCGGATGATCCACTTCCCCGATTTCCGTGCATATGAACGTGCGTATCAACTTATCACACAAGTGAGTGGTCGCGCGGGCAGACGTGGAAAGCAGGGTTCCGTAATTATCCAAACATCAAGTCCGGATCATCCGTTGTTGAATACCATATTAAAAGAAGAGCATGAACTCTTCTATGCTTCTCAACTCAATGATAGATTGTCGCATCAGTATCCACCATTTAGTCGACTACTTGAAATCACTGTCAAACATGCAGATAAAAAATCATGCAAGGAAACTGCCCAAGCCTTGATAGACTTGTTGCGAAAGAATCTTTCCGGTGTCGTCATCCTGGGACCAGGTGAGCCGATGATTTCGAAAATCAGAAATCAATACCTCATGACCATTCTCATTAAAATACCAAGAGCCCAACCGATTGATCTTCCCCAACTTAAAAAGGAGATCGAAGAAACTGTCAGTGCCATCTACCGTGTGGCAGAACATAGGAAAAGTCGAATCATTTTAGATGTTGACCCAGTCTAATCGACCCAATTCCAAATCCCGATGTAGATTTATTTTCTCAAATCGAGAGACAAGCCTACGCAAGAACTCCTCAAAATAAATTCGACTCCTTGTTTTTTCAATGAAACAAAGGTTTTTCACTTCTACTTTAAATTCAATCTCTACTGGTATAATTTTTCCAATAGGGTTTTGCAACAACTAAAATTCGAAACACAACTTTATGAAAAATATACTCAACATAACCCTGGCAACCAGCATCGCATTCCTTTCCTTTGGACAGATAAAAGCACAAGAAGCAACATTCGTTAACAACGAACCAAGCGTAATGAGCGTGAGCACTCACCAGGATGTGCTGAATGAAATGTCAAGTGTTGTAAGTGAAGCGACTTCTTTCTTCCCCAATTTTAAATACTCCTTCACCAACGATGAAAATGGAGCACCTGTAGCGGTGAAAATAAAAGGAGTAAACGACAAAATTGCAAAATCGATGCTCGAAGCTCAACTACTGGATTTAGAAATGATGAGAATTGCAATGATGGGAAATACCTCAGATAAACTTTTGGTGCGTGCAGATAAAAATATGCGAGCATCTAAATAAGATTTCATTAACCTAATAATAGTGGCTGACATCGAAAGATGCCAGCCATTTTTTTGTGTTTAAATATTATTTTGATGAAGGCATGCTTGGCCTTACTTCAATTTTACTGGGTAACGTTCTGGGATTCATTTGCAACAAGTCCACCACTAACATGCCTATATCTTCGGGCTGTATTTTCCAATCGTCTTGGGCATTGGGCGTATGATCATTAAAATGTGTAGCCACTGAACCCGGCATAATGGTGCTCACTTTAATTCCATGTTTTCTTAAATCAAGCATGATGGCTTGTGTAAAACCTACGAGGCCAAACTTGCTTGCATTATAAGCAGAACCACCGGCAAAGAAATTAGTACCGGCTAAACTCGCAATGGTAATAATGTATCCCTTCGATTTTTTCAGTGCAGGAAGCGATGCCTTCACACTATGAAAAACACCCGTTAGATTTACATCAATGATTTCATTCCATTGTTCTGTACTCAGTTCTTCTATGGAATTGAAATGACCTACGCCTGCGTTTGCAATTAACATATCGAGTGACCCCCACTTATTTATAACTTCATCAATTGCTCTTTGCTCGGAAGCCAAATCCCTCACATCAGAAACAATTCCCAAAGCCTTACCTTCACCAATGGTATTCAATTTTTCTGCCGCCTCTTTTAGGGCTTTCTCTGTCCGACCAGTGATCGCCACATGAGCACCTTTCCGAATCAACGCCTCAGCGATTCCGTATCCAATTCCTTTTGTGCCACCCGTGATGAATGCCACTTTACCTTTTAATTCCTGCATAATGATTATGTGATTTTATTTTATTGTTAAATTTTGGAAGACCGCCAGGGTTTTCCATTTAGCGTATGCACCCCTTCAACACATGCCTCTACCTTTTTGTTCGAGATATAGTTAGATAAAGTGAGAAAGACCCTCATTTTAAGGTAAACCGAAAAAAAATAGCGCATGCATATAAAGACTGCTTTGAACGCGTTTCATAAATCAAGTTTTAGGAGTACATAAAAATATGTAGTAACATTACCTAAATATATTTCCATCGAATTACACATGCGAATAAATGGCGCTTTAGTTTCCACAAGTCACTTATCAAAAACCCATGTCTTCGGCCTGCTTCAATCTGCAGTGGTTTCCCTGCCAGTGGTGGTGAAAGGTGAAGCCTATAAACTATTAAAACCCGGGACAGCAGTTGAGTTCGATACAGAAGATGACACAATCAAAACGCTACCTTGTCAAATTCTTGATGTCGAATCCATTAAACAGCCCAACGGAGATTCGCTAACGGTGCGCATCACGATCCAATGGACAGGAGTTAAAATTTAATTACGCCTGGCTCGAATAAAGAGAAATAGTGTTACGGCAATAATTCCCATAAGCGCTAACACGGCCCAATAATTTAAGCTTCGTGTCTCAGCATACATGGAATAATCTTTCATTAAAAACTTAATCATTGCAGGTTTCCAATACGCCACATTTCCAGAAACAGAATCAGCATTGGTTTCAATAATTTGTCCTGGCGCTTCAATGGAGTGAACATATTTTCCACTGTAAGCATCGGTAATAAAATTCATCCGGCTCTTATTATCTTTAATGTGAGCCGCATACGATTCTTTTGCTTTTGGATAAGGCAATGGAATCCCCAATGTGTCTGCCATTGAAAAGATGTATTCATTATCTTCCTCATCAAAATCTTTAGAGAGGCGTGCAAACAATTCCTCTTTGTGAATAGCCAATGTATCTAGCCAACGTTCCTCCAGTTTATTTTCTTTCATGATATCGATCAACACCTTGTAGCCTTCTTCATAAAAAGCCCTAACGGCAAAGTGATCGCCAATTCTCGTATTCAACTGATC
>JBBRKB010000229.1:0-6553 GCA_038218385.1 Cytophagales bacterium
TTTGATCTCTACTACAAATTGAGCAAATGTCTTTTCTAATTTCATTGCTGTTTCATTTTCATCATCAAGTTCATAATTTAGGTGGCCTTGTGGTAATCCCTTTCACTAGTATGCGTGATGATGGATTTAATACTTTGAAATAAGTAGTTTGCATTTTTAATTAGCTTATAATAAACCAAGTGACTAAATCAACGTTTTCTTTGCTGAATTCCTGATTAAATGTTTTTGTGGCGTAGGCAACGTCATCAAAATCGCGTAGCTCTACGTTAAACTCAAAATTAGTTTCCAGTCCTGGTACGGTTAGGTTACTTGACCCTGTAATGACTGAACCAATGTTGTGTACATTAAATGGCTCTGGTCTGAAAATGTAAATCTTTGCGTGAATGTTTTTGTCGGGATGGGCTTTGAACTGTATCTTACCTGAGCTTACATCATGAATGAATTCTATTATTCCATCTTCAACATCTTTGCTGTAGTCAGCTCCTTGAATATCTTCTTTTAGTCTTTTAAAGAACTCGTCTCTTGTTTCATTTGCATTGAATTTGAACTCAAGTCCTTTAACGGAAGCCTCGCCAATCATGAGGTCAACATCAATGCCTACCAAGATTCGAATTTGCTTTACGTCCTTTAAATACTCCCGAATTCGGAAATAACCGGATGAGCGGAAATACCCAATTAACGCATCAAAGTTTTGGATTTTAGTGTATGTGAAAACGCCTTTGAACTTTTCAAAGAGAGTGTTTTCCTTAGCGTTTGTGAAGAATTTAGTAGACATACAATTTAGCCAACCTAAAGCAGAAAGAGCCCATTCTTAACCAATTTAAGTAATCCGGTAATCACTAAAAGTACTCCGATAATGTGTAAAACAAAACAAATCTGAATAGGCTGTTTCTATTTTATGAGGTCATGAGAATGGTATTGGTTAGTAAGCTCTGAAATTTGGCTGATAGGTTATTTCATACCCGGTATCCCTATCTTTTATCTGGTATTGTATTAGTAAATGGAAGTAGATTCGTCATCTCCTAAGTCTAGACCGAACCCGGTCTCCATAAAACGCTCCGGGTCACTATTCGCGCAAGTAATCTTCCGGACATAATTTTTATTAAAGAATTACTCAACGTTGCTTGTATTAACGATAGCTGACCATTCCATTGATGAACAATGACTCTGCACATCATGCGTTAATTGCCTTGCGCATGATTGAAAGCGGTGACTATGTCAGCTTGTATTTCCACGAGCAGGATTATCTTGACAAACCACTCTTTCTTTTTTGGACACCAGCTTTGTCATTCAAAGCTTTCGGTATTACATGAAAAGGACTGAAGTGATCTTGAAATTAACCAAGCAATGCCTTTGCCCTGCGAACAACGTTTTCTACGGTGAACCCAAATTCTTTCATAAGTTCTTCAGCCGGGGCAGACTCACCAAATGTATGCATACCTAACACATCACCTTCATCCGTTACATATTTGTGCCAGCCTAATGGTGAGCCCATTTCAACCGCCAATCTCTTTTTAAGGTTAGATGGAAATATCGTCTCTTTGTAATCCATGTCCTGCTTATCAAATAATTCCCATGACGGCATGCTTACTACTCTTGCAGGTATGCCTTGTTCTTGCAATTTTACCTGTGCCTCCATAATCAAAGAAACTTCTGAACCGGAGGCGATCAAAATGAGTTTTGGTTTATCCGTTGGTTCAGATAAGATATAGGCACCTCGAATTAATGCTGATGCCGATGTATATTTTTCCTGGTCAATCACGGGTAAGCCCTGCCGTGTGAGGACAATGATGACTGGGCCATGTTGATGCTCGAGCGCTACCTTCCATGCCTGTGCCGTTTCATTAGCATCCGCAGGACGAATTACAGTTATGTTAGGGATTGATCGTAAAGAAATGAGTTGCTCCACCGGTTGATGAGTGGTTCCATCTTCGCCAAGACCAATACTATCATGTGTATAAATAAGAATGGGTCGAATTTTCATTATAGCAGCCAGACGAATCGGAGGGCGCATGTATTCTGAAAAAATAAGAAAGGTGGCACCGTACGGAATAATTCCTTTCGTGAGCGCCATACCATTTAAGATACAACCCATGGCATGTTCGCGGATACCAAAATGAAAATTGCGTCCGCCATAATCGCCAGATGTAAACGCAGCATATTTCTTTAGCAAGGTTTCCGTTGATGGTGCCAAGTCGGCAGCGCCACCCATTAGTGTAGGCAATGAATCGGCAAGAACATTCAATACTTTTCCCGAAGCATTTCGTGTAGCCATCTTCCCTTCCGAAGCTTTGAAGACAGGAAGACCATCTTGCCAGCCTAATGGAAGGTCTCCTTTACTGAGAAGTTCATATTCGTCAGCTAACGCTGGATATTTTTTTTGATATTCCTTAAACATTTCATTCCACGCCAGCTCTTTTTCCAAACCTCTTTTTCCGCAATCGCGATAATAGGTTAACACATCCTCTGGAATAACAAAAGATTGATTTGGGTCGAAGCCAAATTTTTCTTTTACCAGTTTAAGTTCTGGTTCACCCAAAGGTGATCCATGAGCGCCTGCAGTATCTACTTTATTCGGACTTCCGTAGGCGATATGCGTCCGTACTTTTAGAAGTGATGGTTTGTTCTTTTCTTCCTGAGCATTTTTGATGGCCTGCAAAATGGCCTCTGTATTAGTGCCATCTTCAATGCTTTGCACATGCCAGCCATAGGCTTCAAATCGTGCCGCTACATCTTCTGTAAAGGCTAAGTTGGTGTTGCCTTCAATACTGATGTGGTTGTCATCATATAGATAAATAATATTGCCAAGACCTAAATGACCGGCCAGCGAAGCAGCCTCTGCGCTAACGCCTTCCATCAAATCACCATCACTGCAAATCGCATAAATCGTATAATCAAAAATGGGGAGCCCCGGTTTGTTATAACGTGCGGCCAGAAACTTTTGTGCGATAGCAAAACCAACTCCATTCGCGAAACCTTGACCTAATGGACCGGTAGTTACTTCAATACCATCTGCCAAACCATATTCCGGATGGCCTGCTGTTTTGCTGTGTAGTTGACGGAAGTTTTTGATGTCATCGAGACTCAAATCATATCCCGTTAAATGAAGGTAACTGTATAGCAACATACACCCATGACCAGCAGATAAAATAAACCGATCGCGATTGGGCCACGTTGCATTTTGTGGATTGTAGTTCATTACCTCTGCCCACAAAACATGCCCCATAGGGGCTGCACCCATCGGCATACCTGGATGTCCTGAGTTTGCTTTTTGAACAGCATCAGCCGACAATATACGAACTGTATTAATGGCGTTCTGTATTAAGGTTTCGTTCTTTTTCATACGGTAGTGATTTGTTTTTAATGACACTTGATAGTCGCATTGATGGGTGAGTGCGCCAACGCTATGTGCCCGCGGCAAATTCCCATATATTAACATAAAGATACTCAGCTTTATACTGAACGTTGCCTTATCAGGCTGTCAATGTGTGAACTATACAACTTTTTTAGAAAAGTTTTACAAATAATTTCAATCAAGGTTTAGCATATTTGAATTACTTTACACTAGAATCAAGTATTTGGAAAATTGAAACTGGTGGATATCTGTTATTCGAAATCGAATAGGATGTGCGGGTTGTAGCGCATGGAAATAGTTTGCGAGTTTTGGTAGTAAGCGCGATCGAAATGGTAGAGATTAACATTGCCATTGGTGTTCCAAGAGTTTATGATCTTTATCAGGGTTTAAATCCGGTAACACAAACGTTAACCTTTAGAAATATTATGAACGTCTCATCAACTGACTAGTGATTATGGAATTCATTGATTATTATAAGGTACTCGGTGTCGACAGAAATGCTTCGGAGGATGATATTAAAAAGAGTTACCGGAAGCTAGCCCGAAAAATTCATCCTGACCTGAATCCAAATGATAAGCTAGCCAATAAGAAATTCCAGGAGCTAAATGAAGCCAACAACGTTTTAAGCAATCCAGAAAAGAGGAAGAAATACGATCAGTACGGAAAGAACTGGGAACATGGTGCCGAGCATGAACAAGCGCGAACGCACAGAACATCAGATACAAGTGGCCAGCCATTTTCCGGCAACTTTAGCGAAGGAGATTTTTCAGATTTTTTCGAATCGATGTTTGGTAATGGAGGAAGTGCTGGCAGTCAAGTAAAATTTCGTGGGCAAGATTACAACAGCGAATTACAGCTATCCATAAAAGAGGTTTATACCACACATCAGAAAACCTTAACGGTTAATGGAAAAAGTATTCGTATTACTATCCCTGCGGGTGTTGAAAACGGACAGGTTATAAAGCTGAAAGGCTATGGTGGAAAAGGTGTGAATGGTGGGCCGGATGGTGACCTGTTTATTACTTTTTCAATTGCTAATACGCAAGACTTTAAAAGAATGGGAAATGATATTTATAGCACCGTCACCATTGATTTGTTTACGGCAGTGCTTGGCGGTGAAATAATACTGGATACACTGGATGGAAAAATAAAATTGAAGGTGGCACCTGAAACTCAAAACGGAGCAAAGGTAAGAGTGAAAGGCAAAGGATTTCCCTTGTATAAAAAGGAAGGTCAGTTCGGTGATCTGTATGTTAACTTTATTGTTAAGACACCGACTAATTTAAATGAAAAACAAAAGGAGTTATTTACAGAGTTAGCCAAATTGTCAAAATAAATCGCACTTTATGGACAACGGAGAATTTATACAACTAGAGGTTTTTTGCAGGAACTATGGAGTTACGTTATCGTTCGTCAATTCCATGCAAGAGTTTGGGTTACTAGAAATCACGTTAATTAATGAGATCGAATGCATCCCCATGAAGCAGTTGAGTGATGCTGAGAAACTGGTACGGCTGCACAACGACTTGGAGATAAACACAGAAGGTATAGATGTTATCGTCCAATTGCTGAATCGATTAGATAAAATGCAGGAAGAAATGTTAATGCTTAAGCAAAGGCTAAGCTTTTATGAGAATGAAATGTAACGCTGTTTGAATTGTACTATTCAGAGACAGTAACAATGAGTGCCAAGGCTGCTGTTACAGGACGCTAAAATTTGAATGGGATTTGAATCACGTGCCTCATTTACAAATAGGTAATGTGCTGATAAATAGTTGGTGATTTCAATAGGATAAATTTTTCAGCTTAATTCTTCATAGCCACATTTAATTACTGTCGATATTATTTTGAACCGGGCGTTTGCTTTTAAAGAATTACTTGTGTGAGCCGGTATAATTATTGACTGACGTCTCAAGAAAATTTGATTCATCATCAATGACCACTTCAGCAGATCCATCAATAACCTGGATAAGGTTATCAAAAGGAGAAATCTTTCCTGTCAGTACCTCACCTGCATAAAAGGCTAAAGCACAGATGCTACCTGTTACTTTTCGCATAATAGTTTTGATTACTATGGAACCTGGTGAATATTCAACCTCTTCATTAACTATGAAGGCTTCTGATTTTTGAATTTCAACGTTTTTCAAATTGAGAGTTATTTATAAGGAATTCAAAGAAGAGAGTTTCTGGACAGTGAGGCGTTGCACAATGTTATTTTAATCTTACAGATATCACAGATTTGCTTTCCTTGTCTTCTGTTTAAGGGGAGCTATCTTAAGCAATTCTACAATCTGAATAAGAGCACGTCTAGTTATGAACGAATTCAGTGTAAATTTTCCTCAATCGTCTTTCAGCCTCCTCAATACATATTAGTAAAAGGTTGAGGTACCTTATAAATTTCAATACCATAAAAAGAGGAACCCCGCAAAGATTGCAAAGAGTTCCACGAGCCAAACCTGTGTTCTTAACGTAATTTCTTTACCAAATCATTTATCTCGATTGTGCTTCATTATTCTAGTAGTGTTTGCCAAGTTTTGATTCAATGGAAGGGACAAAGGTCTCGATCTAAATCCCGATAACATTACACTCTTGTTAGAGAGTTTTACATAGATCACATGTTTTCAAGAGCTGTTATTCGCTTTTGATAATGGAGTTAGCTGTAATAAACAGTGATCTATGTAATCATTATTTATTTAGTTGTAAGAATTTCATGGTGGAATATCCTCTCCTTTGATCTACTGCCCGTTTAATAATCTCAATTTCATAATAACTAATCAAAGACATGAAAGCACTTGTATATCATGGTTGCAACAAGAAATCGTGGGGAGAAAAAACCAAGACCTGCCATTAAAAACTTATATGTGACATGTAGGTCTTAGCAGGGAAGGTGAAATACCTTAAAAAATTGAGAGTACCATCTTTACATCAGTCATTATTTAGTACACATAAATTATAGAAACATGTCAACTACGCTTGTTCCTTTAAAGAAAGAATCAACAAACGGCTCTTCTCTTGAAAATAAAACATTAATGAAAGGTCTTGTTTATGGTGGGCCGCATAAGATAGAATTTAAAGACATTCCAAAACCCGTTATTGAAAAACCAACAGATGCGCTCGTTAAAATAATAAAGACAACAATCTGCGGAACAGACCTAGGTATACTCCATGGCAAAACACCTTCTGTAAAATCAGGTACTA
>JBBRKB010000230.1:0-6535 GCA_038218385.1 Cytophagales bacterium
AAGCTTTCCTGATTTCCCGCACTTGCAATTAAAATACCGGATTGCAAAATCTCCTCTTCATTACCAGCCGCTAAATCGAATTGGGAGAGTCGTAGACCATCATTGTGCGTTGCATACAGTTTAGTGGCATCGGGAGAGAATTCTAATCCATAAACATCGGATCTTCCTAATTTAATTGGATTAGTTATACTACCTGTTTTGGAATTAAAATCAAAAACTTGAATGTAGCCGGATTCATTTAAGCTCATGCCAAGCCTTTTACCATCTACCGAAATCTTCATTTGCCCTACGGTATCGTTTTCCTTTACGATAAACCCTATAGAACTTATCACAGGCTCCTTTACCCCCGTTCCGGTAACCAGGTAAGCAAAGAAATCATTGGTATTGAGCGCGTGTGTTACAACCCAGATATCTGTTCCGTTATCATGATAGACAGCAGATAGCTTTTCCGCAGTGGGCTTAACTAATGGGGTATTCTTAGTTGTTTGTATTACATCTCCATAGCCGTTGTTTTCGCAAAGGTTTACCACCGAATACTTCAGTCCTTCAATGTCACTATCGATATAGGCTCCTGCATCAGTAGTAAAAATGAAATATATATCTGGGTTTCCTGGCTCGGGAACGATCAGTGCAGATTGAGTTGATGACCAGTGACCCATAAGCCCGGTACCATTTGGCATCAACAATTGAGACCGATCCCATACCTCAACACCCGTTGTGTAGAATAGCAAGGTTCCATTATAATCACTAATCGTTGACATACCTTCTAAATGAATCTGTTGCCCGTCGCTAATTATTTGAGGTGGCGTTGTGTTGAAATTATAACCTGCGAAGTTGCCAAAGTACCATAAACCAACTTGTTTTTGTCCCATCACAACACCCCAATAAAAAGATAATTGTAAAATAAATATGGCTTTAAATACTACCACTGGATTATATCCTTCCTATTAAATTAAATCATTTTATATTGATATTAGGATTTCGTTGGGACAGTTCATTAATAAATTCAAGAGTCGCATCATGGTTCTTTATCTTACGAGGACTTATCATTAAGAATTCAAGCACAGGAGTGCACGTGAAAAAATTGCTATTGATATGGGTAATCGGATTTAGATAGAGATAGATATCTATAACCCCAGAAGACAGTGTCTGTTCGCAGCCAAAATCAATACATTCAATCAAATTATCTGACAGGTCTAAAACTTTAAGCGACGGCATGGAAAACAACAATGGATTAAGAGAATGTAATGTACAACCACGTAATGAAAGGTTTTGAATTGATGGATTGATACTTAATACTCGAATGACGGAAGAAACTTCCATTTCTTTAGAATATGAAAAATCAACAGTTGTAGATTTGATTTTTGAAAATTCCATGGGTATTGTCTTAAATCGTCCATTAGAAAGTTCGAGATATTCTGCATCAAGTAAGCTAAGTCCTTTAGGGATTTTTTTTAACCCCCTGAGAGCAAGTTTTTCCAAACCTCGAAAATTACTAAGAATATTGACGATATTTGCGGCATTTCTATTCGACTTGAATCCAATTAGACAAATTTTCAACTCATGGAATGGGAGTATACTATTATCAATATGCTTCGCCGCCTTTGAGTAGATTATAATTGATTCAATTTTTGATAATTTTAGGATATTTTTAGTTAGTAACTTATAATCTCTTGCATTTCTAAGTATTACTGAATAAATGTCACCCTCTTCCTCAGTAACTTCATCCATGGTAAGTGACTTATGATGCCCATCTTTTGATCCAGAAAACTGGGACTGACCATTGACGACAACTGGACCAATCAAATATATCAGTAGTATCCAAAGTCTAACGAACATATCTCGGTTTTCTAATTACCTGTAATGCTTGTCCTGTACTGAAATTTGAAAAGAAAGCTCGAGCAGCCATTCCCGCATATTTACTTAAAGTAACATTTAATAAATAAACTTCTTGTGTCCGCGTATTCATCACAATATTCTTCTTGGCATTGTAAAGACTTCCATAGGAATAGTCATGATCGCTAGGAATATTTGCTCCTTTAAAATTCCCTCCGGTGATTGTTTTAAAATCTACATTATGAGTGTGAGCCACCAAATCTAAGCGGCTCATGTCGTAAGTTTTACCAAAATTAGTACCACCTAGGGCTGTCATAGAAAACTCTAAATTGTTCGCAGGGTCTGCATGCGCTGCATTCCCGTCTAAATAAGGTGGCCCTGTCGCCAAGATTAAATCACTTGAAGGCCCCCCACCAATACTTCCTTGAAATGAAATCATAGCAAATTCTCTATCCTTATAAGCGATTCCGAGGTTGTTCAACTCCAATAATCTTGTTCTTTCCAATTGAGTTGGTAAGATGGCAGTTGACTGGGATAATTCATAACCATTTGTTCTAATTCCAAGCCTTTGATTTAGTCGTTGACACAGGAAGAAATTCAACTAATCATCCAGGAGATTCAACAACTCTACAAGCAAGCCGAACAAACCAGCAAGGTCAGCAACCAAAATCTAAGACTACTCCACATCTTGATTCAGGAACTAATGAACAAATCCCAAACCCTAAACAATCAACTCGATCAACTCATAGAAAAGATGACAACAACGTCTCTTATATTCAGCAAAAATCAGAAGGCCTCAATTTGGCAACGCTATTGGATGGCCATCATCATGGGGATATTATCCCTGCTGATCACCAACCTGATTTGGATTTTCACTTAACGTCAAAAAAGAGGAGAAAGAAACGTAGATACCTTCGAAAATAGTAATAATGCTCATTTTGTAGTCAAGGTAATAATTTGTAATTTGCAATTCGCGAATCGCGTATTGAGGATTATTTGATTACAATTATGAGAAAGCACAAAGGAATGAGACCCCAAGACATACCCATCCTGATCAAAATACTCTCCTATATAAAGAGCGGACAGCATTCATGGCAAATGAAGGAAATAGCATCAGATTTAAACATTAGCCCCTCTGAAGTAAGCGAATCTTTAAATCGATCATATCAAGCCGATTTAATAGACAAGAACAAGAAAAATGTAAGCCGTTTAGCATTGCTTGAATTTTTGGTCCATGGAATCCGATATGTTTTTCCTGAAAAGCCAGGCCCCATAGTCCGGGGGCTTAAGACAGCACATAGCGCCCCACCACTTGATAAATTAATTGAATCTGAGGAGAATTACGTTTGGCCATATGCCCATGGGGATGCCAAAGGTCAGGCAATAGAACCATTGTATCCGTCAGTGGTTGAGGCTTCAAAAAATGATTCATTTTTATACCAGTGTATGGCACTTATTGACGTATTGCGGGTAGGCCGAGCCCGCGAACTGGAATTGGCTAAAAAGAATTTAGAAAAGATGATTCTGAATGGAAAATAAAACGATCAACATTGGAGTAGTTAAAAAAATTGCTGTTGCATTAAAAGAGATGCGTAAAAAAGTCGCTTTCGTGGGTGGAGCCGTAATTAGTTTATATACGGATGATCCAGCCGCAGATGAACTTCGCCCAACAAAAGACATTGACCTTAGTATTACTTTGGAGAGCTATGGGGCGTGGGCAGCGCTTCAAGAAGAATTGGCAAGCTTGGGATTTTCTCCCGACCATACATCTAACGTGTTTTGTCGATTTACGTATGAGGATGTGATGGTAGATATCATGCCTGATGATGAGAAGGTAATTGGGTTCTCCAATCCTTGGTATAAACCCGGACTTCAAAATTTAATTACATATTCATTACCTGATGGACCCGACATAAATTTGCTTTCGCTGCCATATTTTATTGCAACCAAGTTTTCAGCATTTCGCGGCCGTGGCGAAAATCAGTATCGTACCAGTCATGACTTTGAAGATATAATTTATCTCACAGACAATTGCATGTCCATTGTTTCAAGTATCGAAAGCATTGAAGGTGAGGTAAAAAATTACCTACGAGAAGAATACAAACAAGTATGGAATAACGAATACAGAACGGAGATCATCTCATGCCATCTATCCCCTCTTATTCGCGAAGAACGTTTAGCCATTATAGAAAGTAAAATTCAACAAATAATTGCCGTCTAACCTATCCTTCAAATGATCTGATTTTAACCAAATCGTTTCGAAATAAATTCTGAGCAAAATACTGCGGGTTGAAATGCCCCGTCTTGTAAAAAGACTACGGCATAAAATTTATAGAGCCTTCGGCATTGTTTCCTTTTCAAATTTATTCCGTTTCCTTTTGACAAGACAGCAACCCTTCGTTTGGGTGCTCCATAATTAATTCTTACGATTATGGAAAACATCAAAAATCAAATCAACATACATAAAGTAGCAGAAATCCAACTCTCCTACAAATCAAATGTCAAACCTTCCCTTCGGCCAAAGATTTCAACGTCACGTGACGCAGCCGACATACTCATGCATTCCTGGGACTTGTCACGCATCGAACTACAGGAACAATTCAAAGTGCTTTTCACCAACCGTGCCAATCGAGTCCTTGGAATTTTTGAGCTTTCTTCTGGTGGGACAACCGGCACCGTAGCAGATCCCAAACTCATTTTCATTGCCGCCTTGCGTGTAGGTGCGCACGGTCTCATCCTAGCTCACAACCATCCTTCAGGAAACCTTACGGCAAGTCAGATGGATATTAACCTGACCAGAAAGGTGAAAGAATGTGGTAGGCTCCTTGATATCCAACTGCTCGATCACATTATTCTTACCGTGGATGGATATTTTGCACTTTCGGGTGCCTTGATCAAAAACAAAAGACCAGGTATGAAAACCATTTTGTAGCTCCTTGATAAGGCTCTGCCGGGTAATGCCTAGGCAGAGAATCTGTACGCAAACCGCATTTTTATTGAGCAATGGGGAGCAGATTCTAGTACCTTAGTGATTCAACCTTTGTGTGTGGAAGGTTAGCACAACTAAGAATTGCGCATTTCGAAGTATTCTTTGCGTAAAATTCAGCGACTTGTTTCCTGACGGCAAATACTTTTGTCAGAAATACCCAGCCCATGTTCAGGACTTGCATTTCATTACTTATCATCTCCCTTCTATTTTTTTCTTGTGCTAAAAAAAGCGATGATCATACAGGATCCATAGCCACTGTGATGGATGATGTAATTTCAAGGCTGTATGATAAAGTCCCTACAGAGAGTTACAGTTCGATCGATGAAACTTTCCTGCTCGATTTTATCACTCCCGCTGAAAAGGAAATAGTAGCAACGCAATATCAATACTTCAGCGTCAATGTGCCAGTTACAGTTTCACTGATGCGTGACAAAGATCAAAAGGTGATTCCGTTTTGGTTAGAGCCTGCGGGATTTAAAAAAACGGAGCTGCTTGTAAAAAGTGAGGAGTACACGTATGAAGTTTGGCAGAAAGATTTTGATGCAGGTCTTGTTCAATTGGGCATTAACGGATTTGATAAACATCGGCCTGTCTATTTTGTTGCTGTGACACCACAGCATAGGGAAGATGAGCTCGTCATCACAAATGCATACCCTGCGTATCCTGCCGATACGCTTAAGCTCGGAGCATTCACCTATCATGATTGGTCAGATCTTAAGTTGACAGAGGTGCCCGAAGTATTGAACGGTCAAATTTTTTTTACGACCGTACGCGGCAGAGCCCGCGAAGCACATGTTATTGATGCTTTTCGTGAAACTCCATTTCCATCATCACAAACGCCGGATCAAATTATGCTGACTTGGAATGATGCTCCGCAGACTACAATATCAATTCAGTGGCGTACGAATACAATGATTGAAGATGGTGTGGTGAAATTTTGGAAAGAAAATGACCCTGACACATTGACTAATGTTGCAGAAAAGAAACGTATACAAGACCGCATGTTATATAATGATCGATTCATTCATCGGTTTACATCGCAGCTTTCGAATTTGAAATCCGGCTCAACGTACTTCTACAAAGTTGGGTCAAAACAAAAAAATATATGGTCTGAGGTATCAACATTCAAAACAGAGGCTGATAATACGGATGCATTTTCTTTTGTGTGGTTTGGTGATACACATTGCTTTCCGGATTCTGGCAAGTTGGTTTTACGCGCAGCAAAGGAAAATCCTGACATAGCTTTTTATTCTATAGCAGGGGATATTGTCAGTACAGGATTGAATCGTGATGACTGGGATAAACTTTTTAATTATGCCGGAAATTCTTTTGCACAAAAACCTTTAATGCCTGTGCCGGGCAATCATGATCGTCAGGACGGATTGGGTGCACAGCTTTATTATGATCTTTTCAGTCTTCCAGAAAACGGGCCCGATAAAGTGGATAAGGAATCTTCTTATTTTTTCGAGTATGGAAACGCACTCTTCATAATGATTGACGCCACATCGGATGTTGACGACCATACGAAGTGGATTGAGAATACATTAGCAAATAGCAAGGCTACCTGGAAGTTCGTGATGTTCCATTTTCCTCCTTACAATTTCGAAGAACCTTATCTGGATATTCAGAAAGCGTGGGTGCCCTTGTTTGATCGATACCATGTCGATATGGTAATGGGTGGACACATTCATTATTACATGCGATCCAAAC
>JBBRKB010000231.1:0-6506 GCA_038218385.1 Cytophagales bacterium
CGGATTATTTTTTTTACCCTATGTTTCAGGTTTACATAATCTTCCATGAACATCCATCCATCTACAATGGGCATGTTTATATCGAGGAATAAAATGTCGGGTAAGGCATCCGTATTATCTGCATTGCTTTGCAGATAATCAATAGCTTCCATTCCATTGTTGAACTGCAATATTTTTCCGGTAAAATGTGTGGCCCTGATGGTGCGCGAGGCTATCAGCTGAAATATCTTATCATCATCTACCAGGGCTACTATTGATTCTTCGGGGTTGTAACTTTTCTCGATCGTCATATAAATTTCTTATCAGAATTTTATGGTAAAGGTAATCCCTTCATTAAGCTTGCTTTGTGCGGATATTTCCCCACCCATAGCATTAATTTGGCTTTTAATTAGGAATAATCCAACTCCGCGGCTTTCCGGATGATGGTGAAAGGTTTTTCGCATGCGAAAAAGCAAATGGCCATACTTTTCGAGGTCTATTCCCAGACCGTTGTCACTAACCGTTAAAAAGGTAGCACCATTCTGTTTAAAACTCTTTAGTTGAATGTGCGGAGCACGCAATGTATGTCTGTACTTGAGGGAGTTGCTTATCAGATTTAAGAGGATACTCTCCAGGTAAATGTTTGGGTAATGGATGATGGGTGCTTCGCTGAAGTCAAATGAAATGGTGGCGCCAGCCTCAGCAATGGCCACGCTGACCATACCGCGTACGTAATGGAGTATTTTTTCGAACTCAACATAGTGGCGTTCAATATCCTGGTTGTGCTTTACTTTCAAAACATCGTTCAGTTCATTTAGCGTAAGCATTGTGTTTTGTGCTGATTCTTTTAGCAAAGAAAAGTATTCCACTTTTTCTGCGGGCACCGATGTAGCTTCATAGTAGGTAAGGAGCGAGAGAATGTTGCCAACGGGAGAGCGAAGGTTGTGTGAAACGATTTGTGTGAATTCTTCCAGCTGCTCATTTTTTCTTTGCAAATCTTCCGTGATGTTAACCAGTTTTTGATTTTGTTGAATAATGTGTTCGGATGATCGCTTGCGTTCCGTAATGTCTCGGAACTCGGTCACGCGAATCATTTTTCCTTTGTAAGGTACTTCCTTACCACGCACTTCAATGGAGATTCTGGAACCATCTTTACGAAGCCCATCTACATCATAAGGTGAATCGTAATTGTTTTTAATGTTATTCATTGCAATGTCCCGGTGTTCGGGGGCTAGCAATAATAATCCATTCATACCTACCAATTCCTCATAGGGATATCCCATTAACTCTGACAGGCCCTGGTTGCAGTCAATGATAACGGCCATATCATGAAGGGCGATACCTCCATAGGATGCATGTTGCAGGGTTTTAAATCGTACTTCACTTTCAAGCAATGCTTCACTGGAAATTTTATATTCCGTAATGTTGCGTAAAGATCCGATAACTTGTGTTGGGTTTCCCTTTTTGTCGCGTTTGAAAACAGCATATTGACTGGTAAACCAATTCCATTTATTGTTCTTTGATTTTATCTGGAATTCCGAATGAACAAATTCCTGCGTAACCAGTTCTTCAAAATTTTTCTTTGCCTCTTGATAGACATTTGCTGCATCCGGTGGAAGTATCCTAGTATAGTCTTTTTGGATTTCAATTGTTTCAGCCGTTGAATAACCCAACTCAGTCAATAAACTTTTGTTTGCAAAAACAGGTCGTAACGTTTTTATATCCAGTACATGAATTATATCTGGAATGGCACTGGTAATGCTTTCAATAAAAAGATTTTTCTCTTTGAGGGTGTTCTGTATTGCGATTTGCTGGGTCATATCGATCATCACACCCAACATGCGATAGGCCTCGCCTTTTCTGGCTAGGAACATACCGCGATCCAAGATTTCCCGGTATGTTCCTTTTTTGGTTTTGAACCGATAGCGAACTTCATACGGTTTTACTTCTGCTTGCGCTTTTTCTAAATCGGCAAAGGCTTGGTCGCGATCTTTTGGATGGATCATTTTTACCCATTGATCAATGTTGCCCATTTCTTCTTTGCTGAAACCGAGTACACCCAACGTATCACCAGCCCACAGTATGTCACCGGTTTCAATTGTATAATCATAGATCAATTGGCCTGATGAACTGACAACTAATTCGTATCGTGTCTTCCAATCTTCAACCTCCAATTCGACAAGTTTCTTTTCGGTAACGTCACTTGCCGTTCCGATCATTTTTATGGGCTCGCCTTTCTTGTTACGAAAAACTTTTCCTACGGCTTCAATCCAGCGGAGTTCTCCGGAGGGTTGGATAATCCGGTGCTGAATGAAGTATTTACTGCCTGATGAAAGGGCGTGTTGAATGTTATGAGTGACCGATTCCACATCTTCGGGATGAAGCATCTCCCGATACCTTTCTAAGGTAAGGGGTTTTGTGTTTTTGATGCCGAAAAGAGCGTACACATTATTGCTCCAGTTAACCTTATCTTTCTTAATATCCCATTCCCACACGCCCATGTGTGCGGCATCCAGTGCGAGTTGCAACTGTTGTTGAAGAGCCAGGTGACTTTCTGCTTTTTCAGATTTTTTTTTGATGGACTTCTTCAGCGATTTTTTCACAACGGTTTTCTTTTTTTTAGCTAGGGTCACTTTCTTGTGGGGCATTATGTGCTATTACGGAAGGGTTGAATATAGGAAATACTCCGAGATAGAAATAATCAAAAACGCATATAACCCCGATTGTTGTCATATTAAATCAAAATCCTTTACTTTATGCACAACTCTAAACTCCATCCAAAATGTATGAAGAATTTAAAAAATTCGCCATGCGCGGCAATGTAATTGACCTGGCCGTAGGTCTTGTTATTGGTGTCGCATTCGGTAAAATTGTTACTTCCTTTGTGGATGATGTGTTAATGCCACCCATCGGAATGGCAGTTGGAGGTGTTCGTTTTACCAGCTTAAAATTTACTCTAAAAGAGGCGGTGGGGGATACTGCCGCTGTATCTATTAACTATGGAAATTTTGTTCAAACCGTAGTTGACTTCTTGATTATTGCTTTTGCAGTGTTTATGGTTGTAAAATTGATGAACACGCTGAAGAAAAAGGAAGAAGCCAAACCAGTAGGACCAGCTGAGCTTCCAGCAGATGTTAAGTTGCTTACCGAGATACGCGACTTGCTGCAAAAATGAATGAAATAAGTCTCACCTTAGTACATTAGGCCACACGCTAGGCAGAATTGTTACTAATGAAAAACAAATCATGCCCTATCAGGTGTGATAAACCTACCTTTTGAAATGGTTAGCAACTTTTATTTCTTTCGTGCCTTTGGTGTATTGATAAAATCCCTGGCTGCTTTTTACACCCGTGTTACCTGCCTGCACCATATTAACCAACAGGGGACAAGGTGCGTATTTTTGATTTCCAAATCCATTGTATAGAACAGTAAGAATAGAAAGGCAAACATCAAGGCCAATGAAGTCTGCCAGCTGTAGCGGACCCATAGGATGCGCCATGCCCAACTTCATGACGGTGTCTATCTCCTCAACACCAGCCACACCTTCATAAAGAGAGTAGATGGCTTCGTTTATCATCGGCATTAATATTCTGTTGGCGATAAAGCCCGGATAATCATTTACCTCCACAGGTGTTTTTTCAAGTTTGCGGGCCAGCTCCATAATCTTATTTGTGGTGGTGTCACTTGTGCTGTACCCGCGAATGACTTCTACCAATTTCATTATAGGAACAGGGTTCATGAAGTGCATCCCGATAATGTGTTCGGGTCTTTTAGTTACCGAAGCTATTTGTGTGATGGAGATGGAGGATGTGTTGGATGCCAATATTGCTTCTGGCTTACATACAGAATCCAGTTCTTTAAAAATATTCAGTTTTAAGGAAATGTTTTCGGTAGCCGCTTCTACAACGAGGTCAGCATCTCCGGCTCCTTCTTTTAGTACAGTCCAAGTTGTAATGTTCTTAAGTGTATTGTTTTTAATGGTTTCAGTTATGTATGCTTTTAAAACTTGTCGGCTCAGGTTTTTTTCAATGTTGGATAAAGCCTTTTGCAATGCGTCTGTAGAAACATCAATTAACGAAACTTGAAAGCCATGTTGAGCGAAGACATGTGCAATGCCATTGCCCATGGTGCCTGATCCGATCACGGCTATTTTTTTTATTTCAATCATTAGTCAAGTAAAAAATTATATGATGTAAATATAGTTGATGAAGTATTGAATTGGAGTGAAAGGACAGACAGTTTAAAATAAACATTATTGAAATACGATATACATGGTAATAAATGCAAATAGCCAACCTCTTATGAAGTTGGCTATCGCTGAATAAATTCTAAAAATCTTTTAAACGTGTTGTTTCAAATGGGGCAATGACTTGTGTACAGACCGGGGTGCCATTTCCAATTTTAAAATGTCAGTTGGGTTGCGGCATAGTTGCGCTTTTCCATTGTAAATGGCAATGGGTGCTTTTAACAATTGCGGGTTGCGCATAATCACATTCAACCAGCCATCCATGGTGTAGGTGTTGCCCGCCACCTTAGCGCGGTAGTCTGGATGTGATTTATCCATAAGGTCTTTGGGTGACATGCCGAGCATGTTGATCACTTCTTTCCAATAGGTTGGGCCAAGTTGTTCTTGCAATGCATTTACTTCGTTGATATGCGTGCTGATCGACTTGGCAATCGCTTTCGTCTGCTTGCCTGTTGACGTGGCCGGGTTGTAAAGCAGAAATAATTCATTGGGATGAAATTGCATGGCTTTATTGGGGGGTTGGTTCGTCAATACAATTTAACCAAAAAGCATTAGGTTTCAAACGATTGTTGCCTACTCAATGCTCACTTCTTTGGCGAGCCCCATCGCATTGAAGCGAATAACAAGCTTTACGGGCTCGTCTGGTTGGTTAGCGCAGCTTTTGGCGGGTGTTAAAAAATACCGATAAATTTTTTGATTGCGCTTGAGAAGTTCATTTTCATCGGGTTTCCCAAGGAATTTCGCTATCTGCCATTCATCTAATTTTAATAAGCTGTTCTTTTGATCTATAATGGCGTTCATCATTTTTTCGCGTTCACCCATACAGGCTCCACGGTCTATTTTCCATTGCTCAAGATCAACTCCTTTTAATTCCGGGATGGATTGTCCACACGAGGAGATGATGAGTATAATGAAAAGAAAGAGAAGTGTATGGTTATACAAAAGTGTATGGTTAGGGGTATGCATGTTGACGGATGAAGTAAAACCAGATGGCGGAAATCAAAAAATAGCTTGAAGAAACGATGTGGAGTAAAGGACTTAGTTCGTAATAAAACACAAGAAATGATAAGAGTGAAGGAAACAAAAATATCCGTATCCATTCCGACCACATCACCCAATTTTTATTTTCAAATAACACACCGGCATTCACAACAAACCAAGAGATGAGAAGGGTTATAAATCCTTTTTCAGTCAGGTTGAATTTGCTGGCATTGAAAAGGAACAACGCAGTGCCGACAAGACAAACGGCATATTGAAAGAGAATGTAGTAGTTCAATGCATCAAAGCCAACTGTTTCATACTTGCGATAAGAATTCGCATCCAGTTCGGGCGCAGCCCTATAGCCACCCAGATGTTCCGGCATCCATCCTGGTTTTTTAAACAGGTAGCGGATCTTATCGCTCCATTTATCAATGCGCTTTAAGTCTTTCGACATATCCACATAATGACTCATGTTTGCCCACGCAGCATTCCAACTTTTGATGGGCTTGGTGATGCCATACGTTGGATGTTCCTCTTCCGCTTGAAAAGTACCAAACATTTTATCCCAAATGATTAAGGATCCCGCATGGTTTTTATCGATGTATTTAGGATTTCGTCCATGATGCACACGGTGGTGGGAGGGTGTATTGAAAAGATATTCAAACCAGCCCATCTTTTTGATGATCTCAGTGTGTATCCAAAATTGATACAATGTATTAAGGGCTGCTATGAGCGCAAAATCTAATGTATTGAATCCGAGAAACGCAATGGGCAAGGAGAAACTAAAAGTCCATATCACTTGCAACGAACTTTGCCGTAACGCAACCGACAAATTATAATCTTCGCTTTGGTGATGCACGACATGTCCTCCCCAGAATAAATTTATTTCATGGCTCATGCGATGCGCCCAATAATAAGCGAAGTCAACCAATAAGAACAAACTTACCCAATACCACCAGGTGTGATTGTCGAGCGTGATGAAGCGAAAGTTGTCATACAGTAGGGCATAAACACCGACACCAAAAATGCGTAAAAACAAGCCCGAAAGTTGTGAGGTAATTCCACAGCTGATGTTGTCGATAGCATCGTGAAGGCGATAGAGTTTTCGATTGGTAAAGCGCTCAATATCCAATTCTATCCCGATAAGGATAAAGAAACTAGGAATGGAAAGGACGATTGGGTTTAAGTTCACCGCTGATTGTTGTATCATCCAAATTTAAGTGAAATTTGTACCTTTGCATAAAAAAAATTCGGATACTATGAGAACAATCCAAATAGCGATTCCCGACAATGTGGAGAT
>JBBRKB010000232.1:0-6451 GCA_038218385.1 Cytophagales bacterium
GAAGCCAGAGTGAAATTACCTGTGGCGCTTCGGTTGTTTTTGTTTAGATCCCCGCGCTGAAGCCCTGGGTTACATGGGTTGCTTCCCCCTGGGACTAGGGGTTCTAGTTAGCACAATGGGCACTCAAGAAAAATTTATTCAGCATTAATGATGGTTAGTAGCACGCTCAATATTAAAGAGCCGCAAGAATATAGGATTGGCGATTAGCTAATAATAACTTTCAACTCCTTATCCGCGCTGGTTGCCGTTGTGGTGTTAAAAGACTACAGCAGCAGTTAGATAATCAAAACCTAGGTTGTCTTTTTGAATAACAAGAAAAATCCCTGTGATTCTTCTTCGTTCAAGGGTTTTCATCAATCTTCTTGATTTTAGTCGGATGACTGTAATTGATAAGAATAAAGGTTACCAACAACCCTGAGAAGACGCCTTCCAATGCAACAACGAAAGCAGCCATATAGGGATTAAGATATTGACCCATGGGCTCGTTATCACGGATGTACTGCATCATGGACGTATCAAACTTCATATAGATGAAAAGAAATATAGAAAATATTATGCATCCAATTGACGATGCGGCTACACCCGTAACCAATGCGCGGAAGTATTCCAAATTTTCATCGTGAGTATGACGGAATTTGCGCAAAGCATAAAAGACCCCAATAGCTAATACAACAACATTCAAGTACCGCAGTTCAACAAAATAGGCAAGCCCAAATATTTCCATAATAAGAAAATAACCAATAAGGCCGGCCGCGATGCGAAGGCCGTAGTTTTCTGGAATGCGGTTGGGATCATTAAATATGTTCATAATTACAAATAGTTAAGGTTAGTGAATATTTGAATTTTTTAAGAAAATTACAACCCTTTGTAGTAATTCATTTTTAATAATAGGCATTAACCCAATAAATACACCAAATCAATGACACTGAAAGATTTTAAGAACACCTTATCACAAGATAAACCCGACCTAAAATGGAATGATTACCTAAAAGCCCTTTGGTATGATGGAAAAAAGGACTGGGAAGCCGCGCATACTATCGTACAAGATATAGAAACAACAGAAGCCGCGCATATCCATGCTTATTTACACCGCAAAGAAGGAGACGTAGGCAACGCTTCATATTGGTATAACAGGGCGCACCAAAAGCTTCCGAAAAATTCTTTAGAGGAAGAGTGGGGAGAAATTGTAGAACATTTTCTACAAAAGTAAAAACACTCATTACTTAACGAGTGTAATGCTAGTCTCGGTGACATCACGTGAATTCCCACCCACATAAACCTTAAATTCGCCGGGCTCCGATTTGTAGTCCATGTTAAGCGTGTAAAATTTCAGATCTTCTTCCGTAATGACAAACTTCACTGTCTGTGATTCACCAGCCTTAAAAAAAATCTTTTTAAATCCCTTTAGTTCTTTAACAGGTCTTGTTACAGAGCCAACAACATCCTGAAGGTAGAGTTGGACTACTTCTTCACCATCATATTGTCCTGTGTTCTTTACATCAATGGTCACCTCAACCTTTTCTGTGCCTTGAAACTTTTTTTTATTCACGGCCAGGTTACTGTATGAAAAGGTGGTGTAACTAAGACCAAAACCAAAAGGATAAAGTGGCTCGTTGGAGATATCTAAATATTGAGAGCTGTATTTTTCATTCTTCTGTCCTTGAAAAGGTCGGCCCGTATTTTTATGATTGTAATAGATTGGTATTTGTCCGACTGACTGCGGAAAAGTTGCGGTCAACTTTCCCGCAGGATTATAATCACCAAACAAAACATCGGCTATGGCATTGCCGCCTTCCATGCCGGCAAACCACGTTTCCAAGATTGCACTCGCATTTTCTTCTTCCCATTTGATAGTCAAGGGGCGCCCATTCATCAACACTATCACCAGCGGTTTTCCGATTGCATGCAACGCCTTCAACAAATCGAGTTGCTTTCCGGGAAGTGAAATATCAGAACGGCTCGCTGCTTCGCCTGTCATACCTTGTGATTCACCTACAACAACCACCACAACGTCTGATTTTTTTGCCACGCCTACCGCTTCCGTTATCATCTCCGATGAAGACCGTTTATCAATGTCCAGATTTCCACCATGCGCATTCAATCGATCAAGCAGCTTAACGTCATCGGTAATGTTAGCACCTTTCGCATAGTTGATCACTACGTTTTTTCCTACCGCTTTCCGAATTCCATCGTCAACACTTACAACGTAGCTTGCATCGCCAGCACCACTCCAGTTGCCGAGCAAATCTGTTTTACTTTTTACAAGTGGACCAATCAATGCTATCGATCCTGACTTTTTTAAGGGCAATGTATGGTTGGAATTTTTTAAAAGCACTATGCTCCTTCTCGCAATATCACGTGCCGCATCACGATATTCCTTTTTTAGTAAAACTTCTTTTGCCCTTTTTTCATTTACATACCGATACGGATCTTCAAACAATCCTAAATTATATTTTGCTTCTAACACTCTTCTGCATGAACGGGTGACTTGTTCCTCCGTAACTTTTTTATCCGCAATTAGTTGCTTCAGCTTTTCTACATACAGTTCGCTCACCATGTCCATATCAACACTTGCGTTGATGGCCTGGCTTACAACTTCTGCAGCATCTCCAATACCATGGTTTACCAATTCACCAACAGCGGTGTAGTCGGTTACAATCAATCCTTTGAATCCCCATTGCTCACGAAGTAAATCGTGCATCAACCATTTGTTCGCAGTGGCAGGCACTCCGTTTATTTCATTGAACGATGTCATGATGCTGCCGGCTCCAGCGTCAAGCGCTGCTTTATACGGCGGCAAGTACGTTTGAAACATCGTGCGTTCGCTCATGTCAACCGTGTTGTAATCACGGCCTGCTTCGGCCGCACCATACAAGGCAAAATGTTTAACACATGCCATTACCGTACTGGGCTTTGATAAGTCATCACCCTGGTACCCTTTCACCATTGCTGCTGCGATCTGCGAACCCAAATAGGTATCCTCACCAGCACCTTCGGCAATGCGACCCCAGCGTGGATCGCGCGCAATGTCGACCATCGGAGAGAAAACCCAATTCAATCCATCCGCGCTTGCTTCATCTGCCGCTATGCGTGCGCTCTTTTCAATAGCATCTAAATCCCATGATGCGGAAAGTCCTAATGGAATCGGGAAGATGGTGCGATGACCATGGATGACATCAAAACCAAATAGCAACGGAATCTTTAACCGTGTTTTAGTTAGGGCCATCTCTTGTAATTTTCTAACCGCAATGGGTGTGTATGTATTAAACACACCACCCACTAAACCCTTCCGAATTTTCTCTTCAACGTTCTTGCTCACTACCGGTCCTGTCACATCAAAACCCACAGAGACCAAGTTGAGCTGCCCAATCTTTTCTTCTAATGTCATCTTGCCCAAGAGATCACTTATAAATGCGTCCCTTTTTTCATCGGATGGTTTTGTTGTAATGAAATTTTGAAATGATGAACAACAAAAAAGAACTACCAAAACCGAAACAAAATATTTTATTCTCATAATCATTTCTTTAAATCAAAACCTACAATGCCGGACTTGTAAAACCGAGTTTGGATAAACCAACTTTAACTTCCGGGCATTCCATAAATAATTTCCATAACAAACCGGTTCGATAATTTTCTATCATTACCACAGCGGGACCTTGGTCTATCGCAAGATAGCGGGGTGGATACCAATCACTTTGTTCACTGAACGCATCATAAAATCCATATTCGCCCCATACCTTTTCACCCAGGTCATCGTGCAAATGCCGTATCACTTTTATAGATTCTTCTGGTGTATAAACGATTGATGAAATAGCTGCGGTTGGAGAAATCACGCCCAGATCTTCAGCGGGACTGTGACCGGCATATCCTTTCATGGAATAGCTAGAGGTAAGTCCCCAACAATTTTCTGCGTAGCCTTTAAACTGTTTAGGGTTGTCAATACAATATTGTCTGTTGATTAAGGTATGATTGGTATTATGTTTCCAGTAGTCAGCGTACGTGTCTTTTAAGCCACGCGGATCAAGGCCAAGAAAAGAATAATGCGACCAAAAAAGCGGACCACCAAACTGCGCATTGCCATTGTGTTTTAAGGCCAGATGATATCCATATTGTTCATGTGTAGAGTCGTTTCTGATTCCGCCACTTCTTGCCCATCCCTCATGATACACATCAGCAGGTACGCCATGTGTGGGTGATGATGCCGCCAGCACATACACGATCAGACATTCATTGTATCCTTCAACAGGAAAATTCATTTTCCATTGATAGTCAGGAGACCAGTGCCAGTACAAAACATTTTTTCCATTTCGATACCAATCAAATTCAATCCCTTTCCACAGCGCATCAATTTTTTTTGCCAGTTCTTTTTCACCTGTATTTCCATCGTTGAAATATTGACGCGCACACAACAAGCCCTGCGCGAGGTAAGACGTCTCTACCAAATCACCACCATTATCGTTTGCACTAAATGGTTGCACTTTTCCCGTTTCACCATTCCACCAATGAGGCCACACGCCATGAAAGCGATCTGATTTTTCCAACCAGCCCACCAGCTTTTGCAAACGCTCAACGCCTTGTTCGCGTGTGATGAAGCTGCGTTCTATTCCAACCAAAATTGCCATGACACCAAAGCCCGTACCGCCAGATGTGACGATGTTCTTATCATCCGCCGGATAAATATTATCAGCATGAAACCGCTCGCGCGCAGCACCAGAAGTAGGCTCAGCACCATCCCAGAAATATTGAAAGGTGCGGTATTCGACCAAGGTAAGAAGCGAGTCATCACTAATGGTTCGTGTCTGTATGGCAACAGTACCTTCCCTCTTTACCACGCATGCAACAGAGAGCATTGAGAATACGACAACAATAAATATCTTTTTCATTTATATGATTAAAAAGATGCCCGGTACGCGGAATGTAGTTTCGTGTTATAGATACACGTTTTTATTTTTTAATAAGTAAATCCAAGTTTTGTTAATCCTGACTGAACTTCCGGCGCTGACATAAATAAATCCCAGAGCAGTCCTGTTCGATAATTTTCGATCATAATAATAATGGGACCCTGATCGATGGCCAATGTTGAAGTGGCCGTCCAGCCTTCTGTTAAATTGTATGCATCGTAGAATCCGTATGTACCCCAAAGTCGATCACCCATGGTGTAATAAAAGAATTTCAAAGCGGCCATAGATTCTTCCGGTTTGTACGGAAACGATGACAATGCTGCGGTTGGTGATATAACACCTTTGTCATTCGTTGGTGAATGTGCTGAATAACCAGATTGATTATCGCTTGCAGTAAGTCCCCAATTGCTGGCAGAGTACCCTATATAGTTTTTGGGGTTCGCGATGCAATAGGCTTGGTTGATGGCGGTATGATTTACGTTCTGCGTCCAATAGTTTGCATACGCGTCATTAAGGTCGCGCGGATCAAGTCCCAGAAATGAATAATGTGCAAAGAACATAGGGCCACCATAATCATAACCAACTGGTAGCGTTATTCCGTAAAACGATTTTCCATTTATTATGCCGCCGTTTTTGGCCCAGCCATTATCATACACTTCTTTACTAATGGTGTGTGTTGGTGATGACGCGGCGAGTACATAGGTAATCAACGCTTCGTTGTATCCTCTAATGGTCATGTTCATTATCCACGCTTTGTCCGGTGACCAGTGCCAGTACAATACGTTTTGACCGCGCGTATACCAATCCCATTCAACCGCTTTCCATAATACATTTATGCGATCGATCATGCTTAATTCTTGAGGAACGCTTGCCGAAAGATATTGTCTAACTGTAATAAGTCCTTGAACAAGAAAGGAGGTTTCCACAAGATCACCGCCATTATCATTTGCACTGAATGGAATAACCTTACCTGTGTTGCCGTTGATCCAATGTGGCCACACACCATGAAATCGATCAGCTGTTTCCAGATAATTTAATATTTTATTGAAGCGTTCAATGCCCTGTGCGCGTGTGATAAAGCCTCTTTCAATTCCAACTATAATAGTCATGAGACCAAACCCTGAGCCACCCGTTGTAACCAAGTCCCCGGATGTATTTCGTTCACGCGCCATGCCACTGTTGCTTTGTGCAAAATCCCAGAAATAGGCAAAGGTTTGTTGCTCCGTTAAGGTTAACAAAGCATCATCTGAAATAATAGGAAATACTGGATCAGTATCAACAGTAGAATAAAAGAATTTTGAAAAATAGGAAAGCGATTCATTTTCTTCACCCTTCACATCAGCAGTAACTTGCAGTTGATATTTAAGAATTGATTTTAATTTCTCTGTAATACTTACCGTAACTTTTGTGTTATCATCCGATAAGGACAATGTGGTGGCAATACTTTTGTTACCATCAAAAATGCGAATGTTATCCGTTGTGATTGTTGACGCGCTCAAAGGCGAACTAAAGATGAGTTCAATCTGTGTATCCGCCACAGGAATATCTGT
>JBBRKB010000233.1:0-6448 GCA_038218385.1 Cytophagales bacterium
TAGTCGCTATATAGCCTATGCTAAAAATCAGGAGAATGGAAATAACGCTATTGCTATCTATGATGTGAAGGAAGAAAAATTACGTCAGGTGACTTCCGGTTTTTACAGTGACTTGAATCCGGCCTTTGATCCGGATGGAAAATATTTATACATCCTCACCAATCGTAATTTTGATCCTGTGTATAGCGACTTTGACAACTCATGGATATACCCCAATGCTACCATGGTTGCTGCCATTCCTTTGTCGAAAGACACGGCCTCACCCTTGGCTCCAAAGAATGATGAAGTGACTTTGAAAGGTGAAGAAAAAAAGGAAGAAGACAAGAAGGATAGCAAGGATAAAAAATCAGACAAAAAGAAAGGTGACGATAAAGACAAAGAAGAACCAAAAGAACCCAAGCCCGTAACGATATCATTTGATGGGTTTGAAGAACGCATGATTATGTTACCTGTCGATGCAGGAAATATTGGTTCACTAAGTGCCGTTTCTGGAAAAATTATTTATCACCGTTTCCCCCATGCAGGTGGATCAGACAAGAATCAACCGCTCGTGTATTTTGATCTGGAAAAACGGGAAGAGAAAACAATGATTAACAACGCCAAGTCTTACAGCGTATCGGCAGATGGAAAAAAAATAATGGTGTCGGCTTCCGGATCGTATACCATTGTTGACGTAGAGCCCGACCAATCCTTAGGCAAGAGCATGCCTGTAAAGCAAATGGAGATGACACTGGTGCCTCGTGAAGAATGGAAACAAATCTTCAACGATGCATGGCGATTTGAACGTGATTTCTTTTATGATCCAAACATGCACGGTGTAGACTGGAATCTGATGCGCGAACGCTATAGCAAATTAATTGATGATGCTGTTACACGAAGTGATGTTAGCTACGTGATTGGCGAACTCATCGGAGAGATCAATGCATCGCACACGTATCGAAGTGGTGGCGACATCCCGTCATCTTTAAAAAGGAGTGTCGGCTATTTGGGTATTGACTGGGGTCTACAAAACGGCGCCTATTATGTGAAGCGCATTGTGAAGGGTGCTCCATGGGATGCGGATGAGCATTCATCACTTCATGTATCGGGCCTTAAAATAAAAGAAGGCAATTATATTCTCGCCGTAAACAATGTGCCCATTGACATTACTAAAGATCCGTGGGCTGCCTTTGAAGGATTATCGGATAAATCGATTGAGTTGACTGTCAATTCTTCCCCGTCTTTAACTGGTGCTTGGAAAATATTAGTTGAGCCTATGCAAGATGAAACTCGCCTACGAAATCTTGAATGGATTGAATCCAAACGGAAGCGTGTAGATGAAGCGAGCGGTGGAAAGATTGGTTATGTGTATGTGCCCAGCACAGGTGTTGGGGATGGACAATATGAACTTGTGCGAATGTTCTATCCTCAGCATAATAAAGCCGGCTTGATCATCGATGAACGCTTCAACAATGGTGGACAAATTCCAGATCGCTTTGTTGAATTGTTAAACAGAAAACCCCTTGCCTACTTCGCTGTTCGTGATGGTCAAACGTGGCAGTGGCCACCCATTGCCAACTTCGGCCCCAAGGCCATGTTGATCAACGAATGGAGTGGATCAGGTGGCGATGCGTTTCCAGATTATTTTAAAAAATCAGGTTTAGGACCTTTGGTTGGTATGCGCACATGGGGTGGGTTAATTGGTATCTCAGGCGCCCCAACACTTATTGATGGAGGAAACATTACTGTACCTACGTTCCGTATGTTCAATGTCGATGGCACATGGTTCAGGGAAGGCCACGGCGTTGATCCGGATATCGAAGTGATTGATGATCCTGCCCAACTAGCTAAAGGCATAGACACACAACTTGAAAAAGCAATTGAAGAGGTGATGAAATCATTGAACAACAAACCAGTCGGTCTTCCGAAACCACCAGCACCGGAAAAACGATAAGCAGAATTACGAACTACAAAATGACGAATGACGAATTGGTTAGTGACAAACGTTAACCAATTCGTCATTTCTTTTTCCCTAGTCCTTAGTACCAGTTCTCTTCTTCTACCTCACTTAAGTTTTTCGTTACGCATATGCCTATCCTTGTCTCTCGAATTTTTCTTTTCAAGATTTTTTTCGAAGGCTTCTGTAAGATCAATGCCTGTCTGATTGGCGAGACAAATCACTACCCACAACACATCGGCAAGTTCATCGCCCAGGTCTTTATTTTTATCGGATTCTTTTTCAGACTGCTCCCCATATCTTCGCGCCATGATGCGCGCTACTTCACCGACTTCTTCTGTTAAGATAGCGGTGTTGGTGAGCTCATTGAAATAGCGAACGCCGGTCGTGTTAATCCATTGATCAACTTTCTGTTGTGCCTCCTTTAATGTTATGCTCATGGTTCCAATTCTTCAAATGAAATATCCAATACACTAAATGCTTTGTATCCCCTAAAGTCAAAATGCCACCACTCAGAGGCATTCACACGAAAACCAAATTTCGACATGACGTCAATTAATAAAGCACGGTTCTTTTTTATTTCTTCATCTGTAACCGGATAGGTAGGGCGCGCTGCTTTTACAAAGGAATCATATCCCGTAGGCATACGAAGTTCTTTCCCAGTCTTTAAATTTATCAGTGTCATATCAATGGCACATGCTCTGTTGTGGCGTGATCCTCGATAGGGTGAAGCGACAAAGTTTGTATCAGGATATACTTCATAAAATTTCACTGTGGCTGCATAGGGGCGATAAGCATCAAATATTTTTATTCCATATCCACTTTTCTTAAATTCTTCTTGTGCTTTCTTTAATCCTTCAGCAACCGGTTTTCTGGCATAGGCTCTGGGCATCTTATAAATCTGCTCTTTGGTAAAATTATTTGTTGTAGCATAACGGATGTCGAGAGCAATCTCTGGAATGAAGGATTTGAGATTGATAAGTTCATTGTCTGTATTCTCTTTCATACTTTCCAGATAACCCTTATAAGTGACAGGTGTTAATCCATACTTATATTGGGCATGACTCCATAAACTAAAGAACAAAAATGCAAGGGTTAAAAATGTTTTTATCATCTGATGGTGTCGCGTTGGGAATATTCATCCAGGCATTTGAGCATGGCTATACTAAGGTCATACTCAGAAGCTTTCAAAATGTAGTCATCTTCAAATTTACACCATTCCATAAAACGTTTTGCACCATCGTCATTAAGATTTGTCAATCGCTTTACAACTTCAATATTATACCGCGCATCAATAATCCTTTGTTCTGAAGATTCCTTCCGATAGGATACCAATTTTCGCTTTTCCTTTGCCTCCTTACTGAAGGCATTGTACAGCGCTGAAATGGGACTGGTGATGGAAATGCCAGGTGTCAGAGTGCTGTTCCCATTTTTTTGATAAATTCCGTCAGATGGAATATTTAATTTGAAACCTTTCATTTCATTTGGAACATTCAGATCAACTATCGCCTTCTTGAACGATTCATAATTTTTAAATGCCGTTACATTAACCGTTTCAAGTTGATAGGTTTTAAAATTCAATTCGATGGTTATTTCATACCGGTTTCGAATTTCACTTGGGGTTAGGGTGAATCTATACTTATCAAACCCAACAGATGAAAAGATCAGGGTGTCGAGAGGATTGATATTGATTAAAAATGTGCCTTGCTCATTCGTGGCGGTGCCTTGCGATAAAGATGGCGTATAAATATGAACGAACGGAATGGGCTCCTTTGTCTCCTTATCAATGACAAGACCCACAACTTCCACCTTAGACTGCGAAAATGCATTGCAAAAATTAAGAACCATCGCGAAGAACAAAATAACTTTCAAAACTGACAACATGTGGAAATGGTTTACCATTGGCGTTATTCTAATACCGTATCAGATTGTGATGCCTGAGTTTAACAAAAAGTCGTATGGCTTACTGTCTATTTTTTGTATCGATGATAATGGTAACAGGACCATCATTAACTAACGTCACTTTCATGTCTGCACCAAATTCACCCGTTTGCACAGGCTTGCCCAACATGGAGGATGCAGTAGCAACAAATTTTTCATATAATGGAATGGCAACATCAGGCTTGGCAGCTTTAATGTATGACGGGCGGTTTCCTTTTTTTGTGCTGGCGTGAAGGGTAAACTGGCTCACCACAATCATATCGCCTCCATCATCCAGTAGGCTGATGTTCATCACGCTCTCGGCATCATTGAAAATTCGGAGGTTAATAATTTTAGCTGAAAGCCAATCAATATCCTCTTGCGTGTCTTGCTCGTCAATACCAACAAGCACAAGCAGACCTTTGTCTATAGATGATTTTATTTTTTCTTCAATGGTAACAGAGGCACTTGTCACACGTTGGATTACGGCAATCATTATTTTATTGAATGTAGCAGAAGAGCGTTTTCCTTATGATGGGGTCATGAAATAATTATGGTATTCCGCTCCCATTCCAAAAACTTATCAATCTCTTCACTAATGGTGCTGTAGACCCATGCAAGCACCGCGAAGTCGTCTGTTAAGCCAAGTGGAATAAAGTCAGGGATCAAGTCAATGGGATTTATAAGGTATAGAATAGCTGCAACAACGATCACAACGGTTTTTATGGGAACATTTCTGTAATGTCCCAATGCATAGGCTTTACAAAACCTGCCGAAGATGGAGAATTTTTCATTGGCGAATGATGCTACTTTAACATCACGCCAATTTAAATGGCGAAGTTTTTCAAACAACTGCGCTGTCAGTCGAAGCATTCGTTCTCGCTTGGAAGCAATGCCCGATGCTTTATTGAACGATTTATTAAAAAACTGATTATTCATATTTTCAATTTTAAAAACTGGAGGCATAACATCAACCTCAACACTCAAAGTTCCATTTTAAAATACCTGCTGGATTTCCTTTTTCATTTCCACTAATGCATGTGCAATGGGATCAACTGCTTTGTTAATAGTGGATTCAAATATTCTTTTTGAAAGCTCAAGGCTGCTTGAATCCACGCCCATCTGTGATGATGCATCGTTGATGGTAACAATAAGATCTTCTTTTGCACTCTTTATCAATCCCCAAACATCTTCGCTCATGTACACCTGTTGTGATGCATTATGGTTGTATTCGTTTCTGATTTCGTTTAACAATAGCTGATGGAAATCGCGCGCTGGCATGTTGGCGGTGTTGAGCCTGACCAGTAGATTCTGAGGTGAAATCCGCTCCAGAAACAAAGTCATGCGTTCATAGGCTTGCAGTCGATTGGGCAAAACGGTCTCGATACTCCGGCCTCTCACTTCCAATTTTTTCAGGTCAATATCACGCTGAATGAATGACCTAACCAGTAAATAGGCCGCATACAAGACAACTGAAGCGGGCACCAAAATCTTAATGAACTCAATAACTACCTCCATAGAATTTATAAACGCTTAATTGTAGCCAAAACATTTTCAAGGAATTATAAGAAATTTTCAAATTTATAACAGTTATAAGCAACGTGCCAGCATCTGTAAGAAGCGATTAGCCAACTTACATCAAAAATGTTGGGCTTATAAAATACCAGGCTGATTTATCTAAAATTTTTGCATTGTCCTAAAATTTAAAATGCTGAGTAAGAATTAAGATTCCGCTCCAACCAATTGATCGAATCACCTATTTAACTTTGCCAAATTTGTAGTACACAATCTTATAATCGCAACTCAAAAAGTTCTGTGAGCCAAAGGCTTAAGATTTATCTCTCTGATGGATTCAAAAGTAGTACTGCAACCGTGCTAATTGCCTTTCTCCTTTTGCCAAACTGTATTGAACCCACAAGTAAAATAATGTGGGAGCGTATCTGCTAATTTGCAATCTAAATCCTGGAGCTTGAAAGAACGGTTCAAAAGAAAGGAAAATGGGAAAACATCTCCTAAAAAATTTGCTTTCCCAAATTTTACAATTTTAAAATTATTTTCCCTGGAAAGCCTTTCTAGCTGGTTTTTTGTAAAAAACTGTAAATGCCCTAGGTCATCGGCTTCTGACTGTTCGGTTTTGCCGTAATAACCTAATATTTTCTTCAACCCATGGATTCCTTTCCATAGCAGGCCATCATTCTTTTGCATCCATTGGATAGGCTTGGTGATGAAGGTTTCCCTTGGCCCTTTCCCATTCGGTACCGTAACAATGAGCCTTCCATTGTCTGCCAAGGTCTGATGGATCACACTAAGCAGTTCGCCTGGATTGTGAAGGTGCTCTAGAACCTCACTGCAAATAATGGCGTTGTACTTTTTATTTTCAGCAACCAGAGCCTCTGCATCCATCACATCAAAACTCACGTGCTCAAACTTGTTCAAGGAACGGGCCTTTGCTATGGTCTTTTCACTAATATCAATTCCCCGGACTGAATAACCAAAACTGCCCAATTCAAGGCTCATAAAGCCGTTCCCACATCCAATATCCAAAATAGTGGCAGTTGGTGGGATATAGTTATCAAGGGCTTTTACAATAAA
>JBBRKB010000234.1:0-6378 GCA_038218385.1 Cytophagales bacterium
AGTATTCATAAAATATTTTGTCACGCCACTCCACATGTTTTTCTTCTAGCAAGGGTATGATAGAAGTGCCCTGCATATGCTCTGGCTTTTCAATACCCGCCACCTCTAAAATGGTGGGCGCCACATCAATGTTCTGAATCATACTCTGCATCGTCTTGCCGCCTTTGAAAATTTCAGGACAGCGAATAAGAAACGGAACCTTGACAGATTCTTCATAAAAATGACGCTTGTCTATCAGACCATGCTCACCAAATGAAAAACCATTGTCGCCCATGTAAATCACCATAGTAGATTCTGCCAGTCCTTCGTTGTCAAGATAGTCCAGCACAGCACCTACGCTTTCATCGACACCTAGTAATGTTTCACAATAATCTCGATAGAAGGATGAGAAATTTGTTCTTCCAAAATACATGTAGTCGACACCATGCCAGCTCTCGCGTTGCATCTTCTGCCAATCGGGTGTGCGGCCTTCCCCATAATATTCTGCACCCTTGTAGGGTTCTTCGATTGCTTCGCGCTCAATCGACAAATTTGTTGCGCGCTTTCCTTTCACCTGCGCATCTGACGTGCGAAATGACGGCGGTAGTGAAATGGGTTGATCTTTATAAACACCACGATGTCGTTTTGCAGGTTGAAATCCTGCATGTACTGCCTTATGCGACAGATATAAAAAGAACGGCTTATCATCATCTCTCTTGTTGAGCCACTCAAGCGCGTGCTCGGTCAACAAATCGGTTACATACGTGGAGTCGGAATAATCAATTCTTTTTCCGTTGATGTTCAGCTTGGGATTGTAGTAATCTCCCTGCCCTTTAAAACTCTCCCAATGGTTGAAGCCGGGGCGAGGATCATCACTATCGCCACCCATGTGCCATTTTCCAAAAAAGCTCGTTTGATATCCCGCAGCTTGCAAGTACTGTGGAAAGAAGATGAGGTTCTCAGGATCAGGCGCTACGTTGTCGACAACGGTATGTGTATGTGAATACAATCCTGTTAATATAGATGCCCTGCTGGGCGAACAAAGTGATGTAGTAACAAAAGTGTTGTTGAAGTACGCACCTTCATTTGCCAACCGATCCATGTTTGGAGTTTTCAGCCACGGCACTTTGCCAGTGAATCCCATAAAATCATAGCGATGATCATCTGCCAAAATAAAAATCACATTGCGTGGTTTGGAAGATTTTATTTTCGTGAAAATAAGTTTATCCTTCTCGCTGGTTGCACCCTTGTCGTTTTCTTGATTACATGATGCAAACAACAAAACAGAGAAGAGATATACGCACTTTTTTATCATAGCTGAGTTATTTTCTATTCTATAAATTAACAACAGAAACGTAAAGATACCTACTGAATTTTCTCTACCTCAACATAAAAGGGACGAATGGTTTTTTTTCCGTCTGAATAGATTGCCCGTAAGTCACAATCCATTTTTGAAAGCTGCACATTATTCATACGGATAACATCTGTTCTCACAGGGCTTATCGCTTTGTTGATAGACGTTCCAGCCTCCAATGACATTTGACCACTGGCTTCAACCGGTTGAATAAATTTAAATGTGAAATTATAATAACCAGCTTCCTGAATACTTATGCGCCAAAAACCATAGACCTCTTCTTGTGCCCAGATGTCACGCTCCCCGTCCGCATCGTTTCGATTCAGTGTCACGGGGTTTTTAAATTTACTTCCGATCACAATTCGAGGTGAATTGGTAAGGTTGTCAGATTTCACAAGCGATTCAAATAACATGTCTAACTCGGACTTCATTTCTCCCGACATGCGTTTTTTAGTTTCCACTACATTATGTTGTTCGTATGGATCCTGGTTCAGATTGTAAAGTTCAAATTGTTCAGGTGTTGCGGAATAATTTGCTTTCCCCACCAACTTGAACGATCCCTTACGAAGTGCGATATTGGTGTATAATTCAAGATACCGCCGCGTCCAATAAAAGAAAAGTGAACGATCATCCCAATCAACTGATTCACCCATTAAAAGCGGAAGCATATTTTTTCCATCAATGATTCTATCAGTTGGTAATTGTGCATGACAAAGCGTTGCCAATGTAGGTGCCACATCAATGTGCGCAGTTAGTGCATCCACCTCTTTGTTTCCTTTAAGCAAAGAGGGGTAGCGAATATAAAAAGGAACACGGACACCGCCATTGTATACACTCCCTTTTCTTCCACGCATGCCAGCCACGTAACGCGTCTGCTGCGGTCCATTGTCGGTCATAAAAATAACAATGGTATTTTCTTTAATGTGTAACTTTTCAAGCACGTCCAATACCTTACTGACATTTTCATCAATATTGGAAACCATGGCATATATATTTTGATGAATATCGATTAATTCTTCTTGGCCAATTGTTCTACTCGCTTTTCATTCGAATTGAATGTTAGATGAATGACAAGGCGGAAAGTTTTGATGATGATTAGCACGTAACGATATCAGCTTTTTTCCAAAAGTCTGGATCGAATGAGATACCAAGGCCAGGGCCAGTTGGTATTCCCATCGAACCATTTTTAATGACGATATGTGGTTGAAACCAATCGGGAAGTTTCTTTCCCACGGCACTGCTTGGATATTCCTGATAGCCGTATAGATTGGGAAGCACAGCAACTGCTTGCATGAAGGGAGCCGCCAATGAATCTGCCTTCGGACTATGTGGAGCAATTTGTTTACCATAGCGGTTTGCGATAGATGCTACTTCAATTAGTCGTGTGATGCCGCCATTGTAAAATACATCGGGCTGAAGTAAATCGTATACTGAATTCTTTGCAATGAAGTTCCATCGATATAGACTGGTATCCTGTTCACCACCTGCCACTTTTATTTTCAACGCTTTCGTAACTTTCTGTGTGCTCTCTACATCTTCCCAAGGACAAGGTTCTTCGAAAACTGTAACGCCATTGTCTTGCAACATCTTGCCTACCTCTATTCCATTTGCTACATCAAACGAACTGTTTCCGTCTGCATAGATGGTAATGTCATCACCCAGTGCTTTACGAATATGTGGCACAAGCTTCACGGTGCGCTTACGCGATTCATCATCATACCGCATGCGTCCACCTACTTTTATCTTCACCGCTTTGGCTCCTGTCTCGGCTAATTTACTTTTCAAAAAATCAGCTTCTTCTTCCGGCGTTGTCTCACGTGTGAGGCTGGAGAGGTATACGTCTAATTTTGTGCGCAACGTTGGCCCGAAAAAATTTCGCACAGGTTCATTTGCAGTCTTGCCCAATAAATCCATGATAGCAATTTCCAATGTACCTACACAATTGGAGAACGGCATGCCTGCATATTTATAATTACGCCCATCCGTATAAACATCAGCAACGAGCTGACCGATATCGCGAGCATCTTTTCCTTTAAAGAACGGAGCAACCATGTTTTGAAAAATTGAAACAAGATTTGGCAAGCGCAGGTTGCCCATGGTGATACCCATTAATCCATTCGACCCTTTGACGTGCACGAAGAGTTCGCCTTCGGCTTTTAACAACGTGATAGACTCGATAATCACCGGATCTTTTATCCTGTCGTGCAAATTGCAAAGCGAAGGGAAGACATCCTGCGATTTCGCAGGCAATGATGGAGCGAGTACTAAGGCAGAGGCGGCCAATGTCGTACGTTCCAGAAAATTTCTACGATTCATATTTTTAGGGATAAGGCATTTGATTTTTTCATGCGCAGCATTTGATCAACATTTCTTTCGTGATCTTATCACCCCAAGCCAACAAACAGCAAACGCGTACGCTATTTCAACTTCAACTTTCCAGGCAAGGGTGTTCCACTGGTCCCGGTATTTCGCAATGAAAGGAAGTGCAAAGATATGATTGCCATGTGCCGCACTTCCCATCTGACAGTCATCGGGAAAATGTGTTACGCTTTGCCTAAATGATCTCTCCACAGTAGGCATGAAAGCCACAAGGCGGACAATGTTTTCACAAATGGCAATATGTGTAATATGTTCTGACATAATTAACAAGGTTAGAAATTTTTAACATGCCTTCCAATAACAGCCATTTGCTTATCAGGGTCTTCAATGTTGCGCGGATAATAGTAATAGATCAAGTGATCCGGATTCATTTTAAGTATCGCCGGGAAATTTTTATCAAACAGGTTTAGGTATTTCATGGGCATGTTATAATTCTCCATGAGCACACATGTCTTTTTATTTTGTTGACGAGCATTGCAATATTAAAATCGGTTGTCCCTTGGAATTCTCCTCTCAGGTTTCGTGTCGATAGTGTGAGTTCAACTCCACGGTTTTCCATCTCACCTATGTTGGCATTTCCAATACTACTAAAGCCAGATGTCCAGGGGAGTTGTTTTTGAAAAATCAAGTTCGATGTTTTCTTCAGATAAGCATCTGCTGTGATATTGACACGTGCATTCAGCAGGGCTAAATCAATGCCGATGTTTGTTGATGCGGTAGACTCCCAACCTAAATTGGGGTTGGGAACGTTATCCTGCGCTATCCCCGGGTTGCCATCATAATTTTCATTTGCACGATTAAGGGCACGAGAGGCAAAATTTCCTAGACCATCCTGATTACCCGTAACGCCATAGCCAACGCGCAATTTTAAATCTGAAATCGCCGAAATGTTAAACTGGCAGTTACTGAACCAGCTTTCAATGTTAGCAGGAATATTCAAAAAATACAATCGTTTGCATTTTTTCTACATTATCGCTTATTATGCATTCCATCAAGGGTTATCACCCAGCAAATATTTTTCAGCGTAATAATTGATTTATAAATCCTACTCGCGATCTGCCAATTGATCTTTCCCAACCACAAGGTTTGATTTATGCTGTTGTACAAATTTATTAATATCGTCAAGGATTTGCTCATTGCCTTCCGCGATATCAAATTGCTCAGACGGATCTTGGTTAACGTTATATAAAATCGGTGGCGTATGCTCTTCCCGTTCGCCTGACATTTTATACTCTCCTTCCGTTATAAAGTGCGCTTTATAGTCGCCAAGTCGTGCTGCGTACAACTGCGGGCCGCGGTAATAAAAAATTCCCTTCCGTGGACTTGGTTCATTTCGCAACAAGGTTCCACTAAGGTCTACACCATCGATGACACGATCGTCAGGAATAGGCACACCGGCCAATGTGCTAAACGTTGTGAACAAATCCATGGTAGAGCCCAGATCATCAACCACTGCTGGTTTTATTTTAGCGGGCGACCAGAAGATACACGGTTCGCGCATCCCTCCCTCCCACGTGGTTCCTTTGCCTGCTCGTAATAGACCCGCAGAACCTGCGTGGGTTTTAAACGGAAGCCAGGGACCATTGTCGGATGTGAACACAACAATGGTGTTGTCGGCAAGTCCTTCTTCTTTTAACATGGATAGGATTTGTCCTACACCATGATCAATTTCTTCCACTACATCACCATAGAGACCGCGCTTGCTTTTTCCTTTAAAATCTTTTGATGCAAATAGTGGAATGTGCGGAAGGTTATGTGCGAGGTAAACAAAAAATGGTTTGTCTTTATTCTTCTTTATAAAAGATATCGTTTCTTCCGTGTACCGTTTGGTAATGGTATGTTGCTCCGCAGGTCGTTCAATAATTTCTTCATTGCGCATGAGCGGCACATTGTAATAGGCCGTAGGAATTGAATCGGCAAATTCCCAATACTCCTTACCCGTAGCGCGATTCATATCATTAGAATAAGGAATTCCAAAATAATAATCAAACCCATTGTTGGTCGGCAAAAATTGTGGTTTGTGACCGAGGTGCCACTTGCCAATACAGGCTGTAGCATATCCAACTTTTTTTAATTGCTCGGCTAAAGTTATTTCATTCTCAGGCAAACCATTGACAGAATTTGGAAAGAGCACGCGCACTTTGTTGCTGCACATACCACTGCGCACCGGATACCTCCCCGTTAACAATCCCGCACGACTAGGCGTGCATACACTAGCGGCTACATAAAAATTTGTCCAGCGCTGACCTTCGGCAGCCATTTGATCTAGGTTCGGTGTCCTGATTGTTGGATGACCATACACGCCAAGATCACCGTAGCCTAAGTCATCGGCAAAAACAATGATAAAGTTGGGTGAGCCTTTCTCAGTTTTTTTTTCTTTTGCTGGCTCTGAGCATTGCATTAAAAATAGCGAAACAAGTAGAAGTCCGAATAGATGTTGAGATATTTTCATAAAGCGTATTGATTTCTTGTCGTTTAAATAAAAGTATTAGTCTGTTCATTTTGAAGCATGGTACAATTCTTTTCCAAACTCATCGTAGAAAGTAAAGGTTATTCCTTCGCTGGTTACACCTACCTTAAGGAAACCACCCGAAGGCTCGGTTTGTGTGTACGGTTGCTTAATCTTTTTGTCAGGATCGGTCGACTTGGGATCACCAGGCAATCTT
>JBBRKB010000235.1:0-6371 GCA_038218385.1 Cytophagales bacterium
TTTATCCTAAATAGGGTTTTAATGCTTTGCTTCTGCTCGTATGTCGTAACCTGCGAATGGCTTTCTCTTTTATCTGTCTTACCCTTTCGCGCGTTAGATTAAATTTCTCGCCAATTTCCTCCAGGGTCATGGCATGTTCACCATTCAACCCGAAGTAAAATGTAATGACATCTGCTTCGCGCTGCGTTAAGGTGGACAAGGCGCGCTGTACCTCACGGCGTAGCGAATCATTTATCAAACCTGAATCGGGCGTCTCTTCGCTGTCATTTTCCAAAACATCCAGCAAGCTATTTTCTTCACCCGAAACAAACGGAGCGTCCATGGAGACATGGCGACCCGAGATTTTCATGGTATCGACTACTTCAGCGGTTGTTACTTCCAATACTTCCGCTAACTCTTCTGGTGAAGGTTCGCGTTCATACTTTTGTTCAAGCTCAGAAAATGTCTTAGATATTTTATTTAAAGAACCTACCCTATTTAAAGGCAAGCGTACAATACGCGATTGCTCAGCGAGGGCTTGAAGTATAGATTGTCTGATCCACCACACTGCATAGGAGATAAACTTGAAGCCCCTTGTCTCATCAAATCGTTGTGCTGCTTTAATGAGCCCCAGGTTTCCTTCGTTTATCAAATCCCCTAATGAGAGTCCTTGGTTTTGATATTGCTTGGCAACTGACACCACAAACCTGAGATTGGCTTTCGTTAATTTCTCCAGCGCAATCTGATCCCCCTCTTTAATGCGTTTAGCTAAAGAAACCTCTTCATCCGGTGTCAGTAAATCTACCTTCCCAATTTCCTGCAAGTACTTATCCAGCGACTCGCTTTCCCTATTGGTGATCTGCTTACTTATTTTTAGCTGTCTCATTCAGTTATCAATAAATATGAAAGTTCAGCAATATACTGTCTTAAGGTAATTCCTGTCAATAAAGAAGGGTACGTTTTATTCGCTTGGCGTAGTTTCTTTTTGTGGAGGCTTCGGCAACAATACTTTTCTGGATAACCGATATTTTCCGGTTTTCTTGTCTACTTCAACCAATTTTACTTTTATTTCTTCGCCTACTTCAAGTACACCATCAAGGTTTTCAAGTCGCTCCCACTTTATTTCAGAAATATGTAAGAGACCATCCTTACCCGGCATGAACTCAACAAAAGCTCCGAATGGAACTATAGATTTCACTTTACCTTCGTAAACCTCTCCTATTTCCGGAATGGCAACAATTCCATTGATGCGTTTCAATGCTGCATCCATGGCATCTTTGCTGGTAGCAAATACGCTTATCACGCCTTTGTTGTTTACCTCCTCAATGACAACCGTAGCACCCGTTGTATTTTGAATATCCTGAACCACTTTACCACCGGGGCCGATTATCGCACCAATCATTTCTTTCTCGATAATCACTTGATGGGCACGCGGAGCATGTGGTTTCAAATCAGGCCGTGTAGAAGACAACGCTTTCTTCATTTCATTGAGAATGCCCAATCTTCCTTCTTTTGCTTGAAGCAATGCTTCTTTCAATACTTCATAGGTAAGGCCGTCAACTTTCAAATCCATTTGACAAGCCGTTATTCCTTTTTCGGTACCTGTAACTTTAAAATCCATATCGCCCAAGTGATCTTCATCACCAAGAATATCGGACAAGATCGCGTATTTTCCAGTTTCAGAATCACTGATCATACCCATGGCAATACCGGAAACGGCGCCTTTTACGGGTACACCTGCATCCATCAGCGCCAAAGATCCAGCACATACCGTGGCCATAGATGATGATCCGTTTGATTCCAGAATATCAGAAACAATACGAATGGTATATGGATTTTCTGCATCAGCAGGCAATACCTGCTTCAACGCGCGGTTGGCCAGATTGCCATGACCAACTTCCCTTCTTCCGGGCCCTCTGTTTGGTTTCACTTCGCCAGTTGAGAAGCCTGGGAAATTATAATGTAGGATAAACTTGCTTGATCCTGAGATCATAGCGCCATCAATCAACTGCTGATCAAGCTTGGTACCTAATGTTACTGTTGTTAATGATTGGGTTTCACCTCGTGTGAAAAGAGCCGAACCATGGGGTGAAGGAAGAAAATCAACTTCACACCATATCTGCCTGACTTCGTTGGTTTTACGTCCATCGAGACGAACATTTTCATTAAGAACTAAATTCCTTGAAGCCTTCTTTTGAATGTCCTTGAAATATTTCTTTGCAAGATCCCTATCCACTGTTGTGTCCTCAGGAAGAGTCGCTAGATATTCTTCATATACTTTACCAAAAGCCTTAGAGCGTTCTTTTTTGTTGGAAGTAAGAAGCAATGCTACAGCATATGTTTTATCATACAGAAGTTTGTAAAGATCTTGCTTAAGCGCTTCATCTTTTTTCTCATGATCGTAGGTACGCTTCTCGGTTTTACCAGCCGCTTTTGACAATTCTATTTGAACTTCGCATTGAATTTTAATAGCATCATGGGCAATGCGAAGGGCTTCAAGCATCTCATCTTCACTTACTTCCTTCATCTCACCTTCCACCATCAGAATGTTCTCAATGGAAGCGGCTACGATAAGATCAATATCAGCTCTGAGTTTTTGCTCTAGGGATGGATTAACCACGAACTTACCATCAACACGTGCTACGCGCACTTCTGAGATGGGTCCTTGAAACGGTATGTTGGAAACAGACAATGCAGAAGATGCTGCAAAAGCTGCTAAGGAATCTGGCAATGCATCAGGATCACCAGAGATAAGGTAAATCATCACCTGTGTCTCTGCATGGTAATCATTTGGGAAAAGGGGACGGATGGCGCGGTCAACCAATCGACTTATCAAAATCTCATAGTCCGACAATCTGCTTTCGCGTTTCAAAAATCCTCCCGGAACCTTACCTGTAGATGCAAATTTCTCCTGATAATCTACGGATAAGGGCAAGAAGTCTGCGCCCTCAACTCCTTTTTCAGATGATACTACCGTGGCAAGCAACATGGTATTGCCCATTCTTACCACAACTGATCCGTCAGCCTGACGTGCAAGCTTGCCTGTTTCTATCGTGATCTCACGGCCATCAGGCATTGTACACGATTTTTTAATAATGTTTAGTTCCATTTTCTAATAGTTGCTTTTGTAATATGGTTGGGTCAGGCAGCTGTAATCAGAGGATTGCAATTGAATGGCCTTCATACGATGATTGAATAAAATAGAAAACAAGGCATCAAAGAAGAAGCCTTGCTTATAAAAATGCAAAAAGGAATCCTGTGATGGATTCCCTGCTCATATTATTTTCTTAATTCTAAGTCAGCTAGAATAGCCCTGTACCGCTCAATATTGGTTTTCTGGAGATAGTTAAGAAGTTTCTTTCTCTTACCAACAAGTCTTAAAAGACCTTGTTGCGTTGAGAAATCCTTTTTGTTCTCCTTCAAGTGACTAGTCAAATGGCTGATTCTATGTGTGAATAGCGCAACCTGTGACTCTGCTGAACCTGTGTCTTCTGTTTTCTTTGCAAAACCGTGTTTCTTGAATAGGTTTTGTTTGATTTCTGTTGTTAGGTACATCCTAATGTTGTTTTATTCTTTATTTAAGCCGCAAATATACACGAAATCACTTGTTAATTCCAAAAAACCATGAAAATTATGCTAGCTAGCTGCCGGGATGGGCTTGGCTGTTTTCTTAAAAGACTTTAACCATCGCTTAAACTTGTCAAAGGCTACAAGATAAGAATCAGCGTCAAACAACCGGCCATCTACCCGAGCCTGACGTAGGAAAAGCATGCCAACGGTAAGTAAAATAACATCCGGCATCCATACCCCCGTAATTACCCCGATAGCACCTTGCTTAGCAAATTTCTCCCCTTGAATAGTAAGTACATAGTAGATAATAAAGAATAAAATGGAAACCAGAAAGGGTACTCCTAGCCCACCCCGCTTTATGATAGCGCCAAGCGGTGCCCCTATCAAAAACATCACAACGCACATGAGTGAGCTGGCGATGATCTTATGCCATTGAATAAGGAATATAATGTAGTCGTCATGATAAGCCTTGAAACCAGCATTGCTGTTGGCTATCTGGTTCTTGATTTGGCGTGCTTGATTGGCTGCATTTTGAACAAAATCTGCACGCAGGGGCATATCCACTAAACTATCAATCCTTCTGTCAATTAAGTGCTGATGTGCTACCAAATCAAATGTATCCTTCCTAGTAGGTTCTTCAGGGTGAGCTTTTTGAATGGAGTCGTGACGGGCCAGGGTCTCCATTTTTTGAGTTGCTATTTTTTTTAACACACTTGATTTTCTTTTTGGAACTACGGGCTTAGTGACTTTGTCAGCATTAACGAATGTATCCGTAGTGTCTTTCACCGAAACCTCAAGTTCTTTTTTATTATTATTTAACAGAGCTTCTCGTTTTTCTTTTTCCTGAGATGCCATGTACCTCGAGCGGGAAAGCGAGTCACGTTTCAACTTATATTTATTTACCTCGGGAGGAAGAACAAGGGAATCCTTTTTCGCGTAGTAATTAAAATAAGATGCACGACCCTGATAAAGCTCAAGTCTCTGGCGAAGTATTTCATTTTCGATGGAATCAATATCGACCTCAAGTTCACCTAGGTTTCGCATAATACGATTGCCTTGAAACCATTTCTTGTCTGTCCGTTCAAACGTAGTGAAGGATGCCAAATCAAACACTACCTTCGAAGATTGAAATTTCATTCTGCTTAAGGTCTCATTCTTTTGATTTTTCTTTTGGCCTACCATATCGGATTCCCCCGATAATCCTTCTTCGTATTTTACACCATTAAACAATTCGAATTTCAAATACCGCTCATTCAATATGGTATACATTTTTCCTGAGTCGGCAATGGTCACATCCTTGTTGCCCTCTTTACCACGATGATCATAGATGATAATATCTTTCAAGGTTACACCATCAGGAAATTTCTTGTTGACTTTAATACTAATGTCGGGGATGCCATAATAAAATATGCCCTCGCGTAAATCCATGGCGGGCTTTTTCTGTTTTATATCGTACAACAAACTGTACGCCTCCAGAGCCGCCTTCGGCTGGAAGTTGTTATTGAAATAAAATGCAAAAACCGTGAGGATAAGGATAAATATAAAAATGGGCCGAAGCGTTCGTATCAAGGAAATGCCGGCGCTCTTAATAGCCGTTAACTCAAAATGTTCTCCCAGGTTTCCGTACGTTATGAGTGATGACAGCAGCACCGCCAGTGGAAGTGCCGAAGGGGTTGTGTACACCGCGAAGTAAAAAAATAGTTGCCCTACAGTAAGCCAGTCCAGCCCTTTTCCAAAAATGTCGTCAAAATATTTGAGCATCTGAATGTTGAGTAGGATAAACACAACCACCAGAAAGGTGATCACGAATGGGCCGAGGTAGGCCCCCAGAATAAGTTTGTCTATTTTCTTCATGTATTAAGAAAGGTAAAACAAACACAAAAATCACACCGTACCAAGGTTGTTGATGGAATAGGGGGAATTAATCAACGCATTACCTTATTCATCAATCCACCCTTTCGTTCGCTCTACCGCTTTCTTCCATCCTTTATAGAGACGGTTGCGGGTTTCCTCCTTCATATCAGGGACAAAGGTTTTTTCTACGCTTCTGTTTTTTAATAGGTCTTCCTTTTTCCATAGCCCTATCTGTATACCGGCTAGGTAGGCAGCACCCATCGCGGTGGATTCAATGATCTCAGGGCGCTCTACTTTTGTTCCTAGTATGTCTGCCTGAAATTGCATGAGCACATTGTTGGCACATGCCCCACCATCCACTTTAAGTGTTGACAACTGCAATCCTGCGTCTTCTTGCATAGCATTCAAAATATCTTTGGTTTGGTAGGCCATTGACTCAAGGGTTGCTTTTATAATGTGGTCTTTACCTGTGTCGCGAGTCAAGCCAAAGATCGCACCTCGTGCATACATGTCCCAATACGGCGCACCCAATCCAGCGAATGCAGGAACAACGTACACCTCATTTGATCCCAAGGCTTTTGTAGCAAAATATTCAGAGTCTTTAGAGTGATCAATAAGATGAAGGCCATCACGCAACCACTGTACCGCCGCTCCGGCAATAAATACACTTCCTTCCAAGGCATATTCAACTTTGCCATCCAATCCCCAGGCAATTGTAGTGACCAGTCCATTGTTGGATAATTGAATATGTTCTCCGGTATTCATTAACATAAAACATCCGGTACCATACGTGTTCTTCACCATGCCGGGCTCAAAGCATGCTTGTCCGAACAGAGCTGCGTGCTGATCTCCAGCCACACCCGCTATCGGTATGTCTTTGCCTTCGAAATTCCAGTTACCAAAATCGGCAGCGGATGGCAACACTTGTGGAAGCATGGACTCGGGGACTTCCAGAGCACTCAATAATT
>JBBRKB010000236.1:0-6346 GCA_038218385.1 Cytophagales bacterium
GTGTTGACTTGTTTCAGGAAACCATTGGATTACAGGTTCAGTCTGTTCGCCAATTTAAAAACGACAGAAGTTTTGCCCTTGTATTAAATGAAGGGTATGCATTGGTTTTTAAAATGCATGGAAATAAAGCCAATGTAATCTTGTTTCATGAGGATGCAATCAGGCGACTTTTTAAAAGCAAATTAAAGCGGGACCTTTCCCATTCCCTCCATACCCTTGACCGTGAAATTGATTGGAGCTTCGAGCAATTTGAAAACCATCAACACGATCTTAAAAAACAGTATTTCACGTTAGGAGAAGTAGTGTGGCAACATTTGGAGGAAAATAACTTTTACAACAAATCCATTCACGATAAGTGGAATCAATTTCAACAGGTAATTCAAAAACTGGAAGATCCTACCATCTATATTATGGATCGGCATGGCTTGCCCCAACTTAGCCTTCTTCCCGGAGGCCATATCATTCAAACCCTTACCGATCCGATAGAAGCTGTCAACACTTTTGCTTCACGTTATAATGCGCTATCTGCTTTTAAAAACGAAATGGAAAAAGCAGGAACCTGGTTGCAGGCTAAAATAGCAAACACAAAAAGTTACATTGACAAGACAAACCAAAAACTGCAAGAGATCAAACAGGACATCCATTATAAACTCTGGGCTGATCTTATCATGGCAAACCTCCACGCCATTCCTACAGGAGCCTCGTCCGTGAGTCTTCAAAATTTTTACAACGGGCAGGATGAAGACGTAAAACTTAAAGCTGACCTTACCCCACAGAAAAATGCCGCGCTCTATTATAAAAAATCAAAGAACCAATCCATACAACTTGAATTTCTTGAACAGAGTTTGAAAAATAAAAAGGAAGAACAGCAACGCTTCACAGACATAGTAGATCAAATTAACGATACGAAGGACATTAAAACTCTTCGTCTGCTAACAAAAGATTTACAAATGACTCCTGTTCAAAGCGAAGAAACCAAGCCGAATCCTTTTCATGAATTTGAATACAAGGGCTATCGAATATGGGTGGGGAAAAATGCGATAAGCAACGATCAACTAACGTTAAAATTTACCTACAAAGAAGACCTGTGGCTCCACGCCAAGGATGTTTCAGGTTCACACGTAGTCATTAAATATCAATCCGGAAAAATTTTCCCTAAGGATGTTATAGAACGTGCTGCTCAATTGGCGGCATACAATTCCAAACGCAAGACGGAGTCATTGTGCCCAGTTATTTACACGCCAAAAAAATTCGTGCGTAAACGAAAAGGCGACCCTGCCGGTGCCGTAGTAGTGGAGAAAGAAAATGTGATCATGGTGGAACCCATTTTATAGGGACGCCTGCCTGCCGGTAGGCAGGAGGGCAGAGGTACGATGTACGATGTACGATGTACGAGGGACGAGGAAGCACAAGGGAAGAAGAAGTACGAATTTAGAATGACGAAGGACGAATAGGTTAGCTTGAAGAGACAGAGTTAAGGGCAGAGGGACGAGGAAGTCCAATTTCAACTGACGCCTGCCTGCCGTAGGTAGGAATGACGAATAGCTTAGGGTGAGGCACAAAAAAAAACGGATTTCCGATGTGTCGAAAATCCGTTTAGTAAAATGTAGTTCGCTCCTTATTTCACAATGTTGATCTTGATTGTATTGGTGCGCAATTTTTCTTTGATCGGCATGCTGGCCAGGGTTATGAAAATATCACCCGATTTTACATGGCCGTCTCTTTTCAAAATTTCTTCTACATCTGAAATGGTCTCATCTGTAGAATTGATTTTATCATAATGATATGCACGTGAACCCCACACCAGGTTAATGGTGGTGAGCAAACTCTTATTTCCCGTAAACACGAAAATATTTGTATTCGGTCTGTGTGACGATGACTTGAAGGCTGTATACCCTGTAGTGGTCATGCCGACAATGGCTTTTGCCCCTACATCTTTTGCCAGCTTGCAGGCGGCCAATACAAAACTATCATGAATGAAGATAGGCGATTTAGGATCTGCTTCGCGAAAGCGGTAGTAGATGTGATCGTTTTTTTCTACAGAAGAAATAGTCCTCACCATACTACGGATTACTTCCAAGGGATATTTACCTGCAGCAGTTTCTGCCGACAACATAAGCGCATCGGCCCCATCCATTACGGCATTGGCTACATCGTTGGTTTCTGCACGCGTGGGGCGTGGGTTTTCAATCATGCTCTCCATCATCTGTGTGGCAACGATCACTGGCTTGCCTAACAGATTACATTTTTCTACGAGCATTTTCTGCACCATGGGCACTTCTTCCAACCAGATTTCAACACCCAGGTCGCCACGCGCCACCATTACAGCATCGGTCAGGTCTAAAATATCGTCAATGTTGCTGAGCGCTTCAGGCTTTTCAATTTTGGCAACGATGCGTGCCTTCGAATTGTGTTTGTCTAGTATCTCGCGCATCTCTTTGATGTCACTTGCTTTGCGCACAAAGGAAAGTGCGATCCAATCCAATTCATTCTTAATACCAAAATCAAGGTCGGTCAAATCTTTTTCCGTCAACGATGGTGCAGACACTTTACTAAACGGAAGGTTAATTCCTTTTCTGGATTTTAATGGACCACCGTATATAACTTCCGTTACTACTTCAATTTCTTTTACCTCTATTACCTTAAGCTCAATTTTACCATCGTCTACTAATATAGAGTCACCTGGTTTCACATCATTGGGGAGTCCCTGATAAGAGGTACTCACGATGTTGGCATTACCCAGAAGCTGTTTCGTTGTGATGGTCAATGATTGTCCGGCGACAATGAAAATACCGGGTTCCATTTCTTGCACACGTATTTTTGGGCCTTGTAAATCTTGAAGCAACGAAACGGTTGATCCTAATTCTGTATTTAATTCACGGACAAAGTCGATCACTTTCTGGTGATCTTCGTGCGTGCCGTGTGAAAAGTTTAAACGAAATACATCAACCCCCTCATTAATTAAAGCACGCAGCATTTCTTTAGCGTTGGAGGCAGGACCGACAGTAGCAACGATTTTAGTCTTGTTGTAGGAAATTCTTTCTAACATAAATGTGGTGAAATAAAAAAGGTTTAAGGTTTCTGTTGAGCACGCAAATGACGATAATCATAATCAGAAGACAAAATTTGATTTCGACCTTAGTGTATCCATTCGCAGCGGTACAACCAGTTCAATGGAGGGTATTTTTTTTATGCATTCGGCCAATGGTTCAGCCAAAGTAAGCTCATTTAAGCGTGCTAAAATTATAAAATCAAATCGGGGAAATTCAGGAATCAAAAAATACTTTCCTTTCTCAACTTCTGAAGTTTGGTTTTTGAGTAATTTCAATCGGTTGAGTTGGGTTTCAAAAGCATAGTACATAAAGCCAGTTTCGATATCCTTTTTTACCCCCACCATCAGGTCAGGCTGCTTGACCAAATGGATGCCAAGCCGCTGATTGATTTCCCACGCAAGCCGGTAACCTTTTAGCGTAGATGTGATGCCCAAAACATCAAAATCAAACTCATACTCAATCACTAATTTACTTTTCTTCATTTTTGAAGCTTAAAAGGTGATTTTCACCATTCTGAGGTGAGATCAAAAAAGTTTGACAATATTCCGGCAAATATCTTTCTTTGCAAAGATTTTTAAATCTCTAAAACCTTAAAAACATGTCTGAAATTGCACAAAAAGTAAAACAGATCATCATCGAGAAACTTGGTGTTGAGGAATCTGAAGTTACTCCAGAGGCAAGCTTCACCAACGACCTTGGTGCTGACTCCCTCGACACAGTAGAACTTATTATGGAGTTCGAAAAAGAATTCAACATCTCCATTCCAGATGACCAGGCCGAAAACATTTCTACGGTAGGCCAGGCAATCTCTTACTTAGAGCAAAACGTGAAAAAGTAACATTGATTCTTACTTTAATATTATCACACCCCATTTAAAATGACGTTAAAGCGCGTAGTAGTTACTGGGCTAGGTGCACTTACACCGATTGGCAGTACCGTTCCCGAATATTGGCAAGGGCTAAAGAACGGAACCAGCGGTGCAGCGCCCATAACACGATTTGATGCTACTCTATTTAAAACAAAATTCGCATGCGAATTAAAAAACTTTGATGTTGGGAATTTTATTGATCGCAAAGAGGCCCGCAAAATGGATCCCTTTGCACAATATGCGATGGTGGCTGTTGATGAAGCAATTAAGGACTCAAACCTCCCGTTACCTGAATTAGACCCCGACCGCGTAGGTGTAATATGGGGCTCCGGTATCGGGGGGTTGTTAACTTTTCAGGAGGAGATGAAGACCTACACAAAAGGTGATGGTACGCCTCGTTTTAATCCCTTCTTTATTCCTAAAATGATCCCGGACTTAAGTGCGGGACACATCTCAATCAAATACGGATTCAGGGGACCCAACTTTGTGACGGTCTCTGCTTGTGCGTCTTCTACCAATGCCATATATGACGCCTTCACATACCTTCGATTGGGTAAGGCTGATATTATTGTAACCGGTGGATCGGAAGCAGCCGTTTGTGAAGCAGGTGTTGGAGGATTTAATGCCTTAAGGGCGCTCTCTGAAAGAAACGATTCGCCCGAAACGGCATCGAGGCCGTACGACAAAGACCGCGATGGATTTGTGTTAGGCGAAGGAGCAGGCGCATTGATTTTGGAAGAATATGAGCATGCAAAGAAACGGGGTGCTCGCATTTATGCAGAAGTGCTAGGTGGAGGAATGTCTGCCGATGCCTATCACATTACGGCGCCCCATCCCGAAGGAGCAGGCATTACCAAGGTAATGTACAACGCCTTTGAAGATGCTGGTGTAAAACCCGAAGATATCGACTACATCAACACACATGGTACCTCTACACCATTGGGTGACATTGGTGAAATAAAAGCGATCCAAAAAGTATTTGGTGAGCACGCCTATAACATCAACATTAGTTCTACCAAATCCATGACAGGACATTTGTTGGGCGCAGCAGGTGCTATTGAAAGCATTGCCTGCATACTGGCCATCACCGAATCTGTAATTCCCCCAACCATCAACCATTTTGTTGATGACCCGGAACTTGATCCTAAACTCAATCTTACTTTTAATAAGGCGCAGACCAAAGAAGTGAATGTGGCGCTTAGCAACACCTTCGGCTTTGGCGGGCACAACTTCTCTATTATCCTGAAGAAGTACACCGGTAGCTGAGTCGCTGCTGTTGTTTAAAGTGAGTAACGATTTACAGGGCAATATCAAACCCGTTCCTCTCCCGGTATTTCCGAAAGAATTTTATTAATATTAATATTTGCAAACCGTATCGTGAATGAAGTTTGCGCTAATTATTACATTAGCAGCCTTATTGTTGATCATGTTGTATTAGAAACGCTACTGCTTGGTTTGGAAAATACTTTCTATCCCGAAGGGAAAAACTAAAAGCGACCAAAAACTGGTCGCGGCTATCCATAATATAGCCGGCATTACACCTTCCAACCTGGCCTTGTACAAACTCGCTACGTGCCACAGCTCTATTGCCAAAGACGAAGGAACCGGATACAAGGAATCAAACGAAAGGCTTGAATATTTAGGTGATGCCATATTAGGTGCAGCCGTTGCTGATTTCCTTTTTAAAAAATTTCCTTATAAAAATGAAGGGTTTCTCACGGAAGTGCGATCTAAAATTGTCAATAGAGAATCCCTCAATGCATTGGCAAGAAAAATTGGTGTTGCCAACATTGTTCAATACGATAAAAAAAACGCCCACTTGCAACAGGTTATCCTCGGCAATACCCTCGAGGCCATTGTCGGTGCCATCTTTCTGGATAAAGGATACCTGAAGTGCAAGAAGTTTGTGATCGACAAACTCATAAGCCCCAACTATGATCTTGATGACCTGGTAAACGTAAGTTCAAATTTCAAAAGCAAGGTGATTGAGTGGGCACAACGCGAAGGCCTGGAAATAAAATTTGAAATCATATCCGTAAAAAAAGGGAAGAACCATAAGGAGTTTACCGCACAGGTAATCATGCATGGCGAAGCAAAAGGCACAGGCTTTGGCAACAGCAAGAAAAAAGCGGAGCAAGACGCCGCCTACAAAACTTGCGAAATGCTAAACATATTGAACCAGGTAGCCACGGCGGCGGTTCAATGAACACATTAACTTCTACTGACATCTCTCCTATGACCATGCTTAGAATTGCCGGTGGAACTGTGAACCAAATACCCTTGGACTGGAAAGGGAACACACAAAATATTAATGACGCTATCAAGGAAGCGAAAGATCATAACGTTAAAATTCTATGTCTTCCTGAATTGTGTTTGACAGGCTATGGATGTGAAGATCTTTTTCTTAGTGAATGGGTGAGCGAAG
>JBBRKB010000237.1:0-6330 GCA_038218385.1 Cytophagales bacterium
AAAGAAAAGCTAGCCTACTGGAATCGATTGAAATTTGCCGCTAACGGAGCGTATGTTACTTTATTGTAAAGAATTACAAATTTCTTCTCCAATAATTATGAAAGTAGCTTTAATTGTCTAAATTTTGTAGAAATACAAGAATCTAGATGAAGGTGTTCTTATGGTTGGCTCTATTCACCTTGCTAAGTGCAAACTTGGCCGGGCAGAACTTTGAGATAACCGGGCTGCAGGACGCCTACAAAGGCTCCATCGGAGACGTTATCAAAGCTCCCCTTCAATTTAAAAACAACACCAGCAAATCGATTTCCCTTATCATTCGAAAAGCGGAAAGCCAAATAGGAACTTCCCAGAAAAATTATTTTTGCCCTGACGGAGGCTGTCTTGATCAAGTTGTTGAGGACTACATTGTAAAAGTAGAGCCTGGCCAAACACTGAATTCTTTTAATGTTGCCCTTGAAGCAGGCCTGGTGCCAGGCTTAAGCTCAGTGAAATATATTGCATTCAATAAAGCCAATCCAAATGAAGTCCTGGAGTTTGACCTCAATTTCATTGTAGAAGAAAAAGAAACGTCAAAAAACATTTATTCGTCAAGAGCCATTAACCTTCAAGAAGTTTATCCCAACCCCGCTTCAGAATTTGCCTATGTGAACTACAAAGTTCTGAGTGATGATGCCAAGGCAAAAATGATACTCCATAATGTGTTAGGAAGCCCAGTTGGCGAATATGAGCTGCACTACCTGGAGAGACGCGTCAAAATAAGGTCGGAAGAACTTAACGCCGGCATATATTTCTACACCCTTTATGTTGACAATAAAGCGGTTATGACCCGAAAGTTAGTGGTCAAAAAATAACCAAGCCTAAAACTATTTCAGTCACTGGGGTATCCACTAGGTATGTTCTATATGAATTAATGGGTCAACACTCCTCAAAACAGTTGGGTTCTTTTGAAAATCTTCCTTTAGGGCAAAAAAGGATATTTTATATTTTTAGTATGAAATACTATATTTGCGGGCTTATGCGAAATCGTAATCATCTCTATATTCTTATTTTGGCGCTCATCTTTGGGGCTTCCTGTGGTAAATTCCGGAAGTATGAGAAAAATCCAGACTGGCGTGTGAAGTATGAGGCCGGAATGAATTACTACGCAAAAAAGGATTATTACAAAGCTTCTACCCTTTTTGAGCAGATATTACCCATTGTAAGAGGCCTTCCTGAAGGTGAGAAAGTTCAATTTTATATGGCCTATTGCCAATACTACCAAAAACTTTACTTGCTGGCCTCCGAACAGTTCAAAACCTTTTATGAAACCTACGGAAGGAGCCAGTTGGTAGAGGAAGCGCGTTACATGTACGCGTATTCTCTTTATGTCTCATCACCCGCTAGCAACCTCGACCAGAGCAATAGCATACAGTCTATGGCTGCCATGCAGGAGTTTATAAACCGATACCCCGAAAGCAAGTTTAGAGAGCAAGCGATAGAGGTAATCGATATTTCACAAACCAAACTAGAGCGTAAGGGTTTTGATAATGCCTATCAGTATTTCAAGATGCGCCAGTATAAGGCGGCCATGGTTTCCTTCGAAAATTTCAAAAAGAATTTTCCCGACACGCAATACCAGGAAGAAGCTGAGTACTTAATCATGAATGCGCAATTTAAACTCGCTGAACAGAGCTACTACTTTAAGCAAGAAGAACGCTACAAAGAGGTGGTGGAATTTTACAGAGAGTTTATTGACAAATATCCAAAAAGTGAAAGGCTTCGCGATGCAGAAAAAATCTACACCCAAAGCCTCGAAAAATTAACACGATTCAAAACTAATAATTCATAATACTATGGCCATTCAAGCATCACTTATCACAAGGGACATTGACAAAATTGTCAACCCAACAGGCAACATCTACGATTCAGTAGCAGTAATGTCAAAGCGAGCAAAACAAATTGCTGTAAACCTGAAAGAAGAGCTTAACAACAAGTTGGCTGAATTTGCCACTACAGTTGATAATCTTGAAGAGGTTTTTGAAAACCGTGAGCAAATCGAGATTTCAAAATTTTATGAGCGCATGCCCAAGCCAACCAACACTGCCACTGAAGAATTTCTTGAAGGTGGTCTAAACTTCCGTCTGAGAAGTGACATGCCTGAGTTGGATTAACATGTAGCTACCGAAGTTGCCACAACTTCAGGGCTCATACGATTATTTACCCATCAAACTGTTAACTTTCGGAAATGAACAGCTTGTCAGGGAAAAAAATAGTATTAGGGGTCACAGGAAGTATTGCAGCGTATAAGTCTGCAGTGCTTACACGCCTGCTAATAAAATCAGGAGCGGAGGTGAAGGTCATCATGACTCCCTCCGCTTTTGATTTTATAACACCGCTAACCCTATCAACCCTTTCTAAAAACCCTGTTCTTTCCACATTCATTAAAGATGAAACGGGGCAGTGGAACAATCATGTTGAGCTTGGTTTATGGGGCGATGCATTCATCGTTGCTCCGGCAAGTGCCCATACATTAGCTAAGATGGCAGGCGGCATTTGTGATAATCTGCTATTGGCAGTATACCTCTCGGCCCGATGTCCGGTCTTTGTGGCACCGGCCATGGATTTGGATATGTTGCAACATCCTTCTACTCAAACCAACCTTCAAAAACTTGTTGATTATGGAAATCAGATAATCAGTCCGGGTTACGGCGAACTTGCGAGCGGCCTTGTGGGTGATGGTAGAATGGCCGAACCGGAAGAAATTGTAACACACCTGAACAGCCATTTTCATACGGGTGAAAGGTTAAAAGGGAAACAGGTTTTGGTAACATCCGGACCAACATTTGAAGCGCTTGATCCCGTTCGATTTATCGGCAACCATTCTACCGGAAAAATGGGATTTGCCATTGCGGAGGCATTGGCAAATGAAGGTGCTACTGTAAATCTTATAACCGGTCCTACATCACAACATACCAATCACGCCAACATTCGCGTTAAGCATGTTGTATCTGCAGAAGAAATGTACCATGCTTGCCTCGATGTGTTTCCGTCTTCGGATGTCACCGTACTAGCGGCAGCAGTTGCGGACTATAAACCTGTGGCAATCGCTGAAAACAAGATCAAGAAAAAAGAAACCAGTATGACCCTTGAGCTAACAAAGACACAGGACATAGCCGCATCACTTGGGAAATTAAAACACAACGGACAGGTGATGGTAGGCTTTGCCCTTGAAACTGAAAATGAAAAAGCCAACGCACTTCAAAAACTTGAATCTAAAAACCTTGACTTCATTGTGCTGAACTCGCTTCGCGATAGTGGCGCAGGTTTTGGCCATGACACCAATAAAATTACCATATTGGATAAAAATGGCGCGAAGGATTTTGATTTGAAAAGTAAAAAAGAAGTTGCCCATGACATTGTCAATGCCATCATTGCGAAATTACATGACTAGACTTATCATCGTATTGTTTTTGATCATCTCGTCTTCTGCCTATGCACAGGAGTTGAACTGTATAGTCTCTATCAATTCCACACAAATACCAACCTCCGACCGCGGCATCTTCAAAGACATGAAGACTTCCATCGAACAATTTATGAATGGACGTAAATGGACCAGTGATCCTTACAAATCGAACGAGAAGATAAACTGCACGATGCAGATCACCATCATCAAGATGCCTTCAATCGGGAGTTTCAGTGCATCGGTTCAGGTGCAATCAGCAAGACCCGTTTATAATACAAATTATTCTTCCCTGATCTTAAACTTTGCCGATCGCGATTGGGAATTTGAATACATAGAATCACTCCCTCTGGAATTCAACGACAACACGTATACCTCAAACCTGACTTCCATGATGGCGTTCTATGCCTTCATTATTGTGGGGTTTGATTATGATACCTTTAGTGAATTTGGTGGAAGCCCCTATTTTCAAAAAGCACTTGCCGTGGTGAACAATGCGCAACAGTCCAACCGGCCAGGATGGCAACAATTAGGCAGTAACAGAAACCGGTATTGGCTGATGGAAAACATTAACAATCCACAGATGCAGGATATACGCAAAGCCATGTATAGTTATCATCGTCTGGGTATGGACACGATGCAGAAAGATCCTGAGCAAAGCCGCGAAGTAATTCTTCAAAGTTTGAATGATGTTAAGAAAGTGCGTGACATAAGCCCAAATTCAATTTTGCTGGTGAGTTTCATGGATGCAAAATCAAAAGAACTGGCCAATGTTTTTTCGGAAGGAAACATACAGTTGAGACGGCAGGCTTACGACCTCATCACACTCATCGATCCCACCAATAGCAGTATCTATGCGAAGATCATTCAAAATTAATTCTAAGGAACGTACATTTGCATACACTTTAAAAAAATCCATCTTTGGGCAAAAGGCAAATACGTATTTCAAACCCTGATCAAATCCAAAACAGGATCGGGGAATTCATTCAGAAACATATCACGGCTGTGCTTACTGACAACACTACTACCTTCGGGATATTAGTATCGGTGAACGGTGATTCAGTTGTTATAAAAAACGGACGCGGCAAAAAAAATCTTCTTCCGCTTCAGAAAATATCAGAGATTTATACAGACATTGACGCCTGATGCTCAAACATCTTACCATACAAAACTATGCGTTGATCAGGCAACTAGAGATGATGCCAGCCAAAGGCCTCAATGTCATTACGGGTGAAACAGGTGCCGGAAAATCCATCATGCTGGGTGCTATTGGTTTACTCATGGGAAACCGTGCCGACACAAAAGTGCTGTGGAGCGAAAACGACAAATGCATTACCGAAGGAACATTTGAGATTGGCGAATACAAACTTCAAAAATTATTTAAACAAGAAGACCTCGACTACGATGACCAAACGGTGATCAGAAGAGAGATAAGTCCACAAGGTAAATCACGTGCCTTTATTAATGACTCACCCGTCACCTTAGATGTGTTGAGAAAAATCGGTAGCAGGCTGATGGACATTCATTCGCAACATGAAACCTTATTGTTGGGTAATCAGGAATTTCAACTCAATCTCATTGACCTATTTGCTGCCAACGAAAAAATATTGACACATTACAGTGAACTGTGGCGCGTTTTTCAAACGGCAAAAAAAAACCTTGAAGAAATTACGTCACAAGCTGAAAGCCTCCGGCAGGAATCAGACTACATACAATTTCAATTGGATGAATTGGTAAAAATGAATCTGGTTGAGAATGAGCAAGAGCAGTTGGAGACCGAGCTAAAAGTAATGGAACATGCTGAAGACATTAAAAGCAAATTCCATCTTGTGCTTGAATCTATCAGCCGGTCAGAGTTTGCATCACGAACTTCGCTGGGTGAGGCGAAAAATAATTTATACACCATCAGTCCGTTTAGTGTGGCTTATGAAAACCTCTACCATCGCATGGAAAGCCTTGTGATTGAACTGGATGACATCGTTAACGAAATAGAAAATGCAGAAGAGAAAGTAGAGTTTGACCCACAGCGTACCGAATACAACAAGGAACGGCTGAGCGCCATCTACCGCCTTCATAAAAAACACAGGGTCAATACGCTTGCAGAACTATTGACTATACAAGATGAACTGCAACGCAAAGCAGATATTACCTCCAACCTGGATGAAGCTTTAACAAATGCAAAAAATGCTTTTGAAAGTGCACAGAAAAATTTGATGGATCACGCTCTCAAGTTAACAACATCACGAAAAAAAATATTTACCAAACTCACGGCAGAGCTAAAGGGTCTGTTAAAAGAAGTTGGAATTCCGGAAGCTAAACTTGATATTGTACATACATCCATCCAGGCTACATCAACGGGCTGCGATGCAATTGACATTCTCTTTAGTGCAAATAAAGGAATAGCTCCAAAGCCATTGGCACAAGTTGCATCGGGTGGTGAATTTTCACGCGTCATGTTTTGCCTTAAATATGTATTAGCCGACAAGACTTCCATGCCCACACTTATTCTGGATGAAATTGACAATGGTGTGTCCGGTGAAATTGCGTTGAAGCTAGGCAAGCTCATGCAGCAGATGTCGGAGAGGCATCAACTTATTACCATCACCCATCTTCCTCAAATAGCATCAAAAGGCAATGCCCATTATTTTGTATTTAAAGACAACTCAGAAGCCAAAACGATCAGCAACATCCGTTTGTTAAAAAAAGAAGAACGCATTCATGAAATCGCGCAGATGATTGGAGGCGCATCACCTTCTAAAGTCGCCTTACAAAGTGCGAAAGAATTACTCAGTCTCTCTAGCTGATGGGGCAATGCGCAATTGCCACGCATCGTCATATTCCAACGCTTCTTCTTCCACCATATCACGAATCACATCCAGAAATAATTCATG
>JBBRKB010000238.1:0-6326 GCA_038218385.1 Cytophagales bacterium
CGAATTAAACCACATGCTCCACCGCTTGTGCGGACCCCCGTCAATTCCTTTGAGTTTCACCGTTGCCGGCGTACTCCCCAGGTGGATTACTTATCGCTTTCGCTTGGCCGCGTACTGTATATCGCACACAGCGAGTAATCATCGTTTACAGTGTGGACTACCAGGGTATCTAATCCTGTTTGATCCCCACACTTTCGTGCCTCAGCGTCAGTTACAACTTAGTAAGCTGCCTTCGCTATCGGTGTTCTTGACGATATCTATGCATTTCACCGCTACACCGTCAATTCCGCCTACCTCATCTGTACTCAAGCCATGCAGTATCAATAGCACCCCCCCAGTTGAGCTGGGGTATTTCACTACTGACTTACAAAGCCGCCTACGCACCCTTTAAACCCAATAAATCCGGACAACGCTTGCCACCTACGTATTACCGCGGCTGCTGGCACGTAGTTAGCCGTGGCTTATTCACCTGCTACCTTCAATTATCCCCGCAGGGACGTTTTATCCACAGGTAAAAGCAGTTTACAACCCAGAAGGCCGTCTTCCTGCACGCGGCATGGCTGGTTCAGGCTCTCACCCATTGACCAATATTCCCTACTGCTGCCTCCCGTAGGAGTCTGGCCCGTATCTCAGTGCCAGTGTGGGGGATCACCCTCTCAGGTCCCCTAATGATCATCGCCTTGGTAGTCCGTTACACTGCCAACTAGCTAATCATCCGCATGCCCATCCAAAACCACCTCAGTTTTAATTGCTAAGTGATGCCACTCTACAATCTTATGGAGGGTTAATCCAAGTTTCCCTGAGCTATCCTCCTGTTTTGGGTAGGTTGCATACGTGTTACGCACCCGTACGTCACTCTAGGTCAAATATTGCTATTCAACTTGCCGTTCGACTTGCATGTATTAAGCCTGCCGCTAGCGTTCATCCTGAGCCAGGATCAAACTCTCCATTGTAAGTGTTCTTAAATCTCCCCTATGTCACTTTCGCAAGCTTACTGAGAAAACCCACATCTTCCGATGTGTAATGTATGTTTGATACCTCTGCTCTCTTCGATTCTATTTCCTTTTCTAAATCTCTTCCACTAAGGGAAGAAACCGTGGTCCGCTATCTTTTACATCTATTCAAAGAACGATTTCAATAATTTGCTTTCGCTTAAAATTGAATTGAGGCTTTCACCTTAGTTGTCAAAATCCATCTGATTTTAACTTTTCCCTCGATTTGGGAGCGCAAAGGTAACTGAAAGAGTTTGCTTTGCAATAGTCAGTTAAACTTTTTTTTTAATTTCTTAACTGCCGCTCCCTATTTTTTCTAAAGGGCCTCAAAAGTAATATATGGTTTTGCGTTGAGCAAAATATCCTTGACTTATTTATCCACATTTTGCGCGTGTGGCCTTTTATACAAAGGCACTGTGCTGCATGGCTCACCATACATAATACTGGATGCAATGGGTCGCAAACGATTCATTACTTCAACGTAGGCAGAAAAGGGAACATTAATTTTGCTACAACCCTTAATAACAACTTTGGCATTTTCATACTGCGACCAATCCACACGGTTTAGTTGATCGAGAAATAAGAGGCTTTCTAGATCCTCACGTGAACCAAAAATAACTTTTGAAGCATGAGGTTGAACTGCACTTGCAATCAACATGAAGGCCCAGGTGGGAACGATGGCATCTGCTGAACAGGTAATGGCCACAAACTTTCCAGTGAATTGCTCCCAGTTGGTTTCTTTGATGTAGTCACGAAAATTTTTTTCCCTTAAGATAACACCTTCGTGTAACTGATCTTTGATATCGATAACAACCCGATCACCTGCTTGATAGAACTTCTCAAGATCAAACGAAACCAAAGAACTTCCTGCTACCTTATTTATAATCTGATCTTCCTGCATGATGTTATGAACAGTAAATACCTACACTTTTGTTCGTGTTGTTAATTTATAAATCACCAAGAAGAGACTTTGCTTTTTTTGCCACAAAATCTTTTCCATAAAAGGGTTCAAATTTCGACACATCTTCAAAAACACCATCGGCAAACTTTGCATACGCAAGCACACCGACAGCAACAGCATTTAAGTTTATGCCCTTTAAAAAATGCGCATTAGGATGGGCAATTATCTGTTGGCATTTATCAGCACCATTTCCAAAAAATAGAATGGTGTGATTGTTTAATACATCCAAGAAACTTGATTCATCAATAATCTTGGCCCCGGTTGGCTGAATAATCTGAAGTGATGAATCTACCACCATGCAGTACACCTCCATCCTTCTTGCATCAATCATGGGACACAAGAGTGCCTGGGCATAATTCAGTTGGTTTATCTGGAAAGCAAGCGCTTCTAAACTGCCAATAGCAATCAATGGAATGGAAAGGCCAAAACAAATCCCTTTAGCAGTTGATGTGCCAATTCTTAATCCTGTATACGAACCGGGGCCACATGATATAGCTACAGCACTTAAGTCATCAAGCTCATAACCAGAAATAGAAAACAAATTTTCGATAAGCAGTGCGAGCTTAGATGCGTGAGATTGCTCTAAATAAAGTTCTGCTGATGCCAATAGCCTGCCTTCTTGATGGAGGGCAACAGAGCATACATGTGTAGCGGTTTCAATAGAAAGTATAAGTGCCATCAAAAAGAATTTTGAGTAAGTGTTTTTTTGAAGGCAATAGAATCATCCAATATCTTTTTTGCCGCTTCCACACATTGATCGTGTTGTAAAGAATATTCATAAACTCCTTTATGAGTGGCGTAATGAAAAATTATTTCTCGTTCCAGCGTTGATTTTATTACGTCTTTTAGCCTTGCAAAATCGGACTCCTTTTTTGTTTGAATTTTTCGATTGAGGTCTTCAAATGAATGCTGTAATTCAGAAAAGGAATTCTCCTTCTTTGCAGAAGTTCTCAATTCATCCATGGATTTCTCCAGCGGAGTGACATACGAAAAGTTTCTCTCTTTTAACCAACTGATAGAGTGATTGTACTCAACATCGGATAATGAAAAAGATTTGAAATCAACTGGCGTCTGGTGTGTATTGCAATATTCGGTAGCATACTCAAAGAAATAATTTTCACCCAACAACGCTACCGTTACAGCTCCGAGGTATTGATCATCAATTTTAATATCGGGATCTAACCCTCCACCATCTTTTGTTATCCTTCCATTTTTAGTTTTGAATGACAAGCGCAAAGAATCGGGAATTTTCAGAACGCTTCCATCTTTTTTGCGATGCGTATAATCAAGTTCCTGAATGCATCGTCCACTTGGAATATAGTACTTGGCTGTTGTAACTTTCAGTTGCGCATTGTAGGCCAACGGGCGTGTGGTTTGAACCAGTCCCTTTCCAAATGTTTTTTGACCTACTAAAATAGCCCTATCATAGTCTTGCATAGCTCCTGAAACTATCTCAGATGCTGAAGCGCTGCCTCCATTTGTAAGGATGACACAGGGTATCTGAGAATCTACAGGAGTATTAAGGGTTGAGTAGGTTTTATTCCATTCAGCAATCTTGCCTTTTGTAGAAACTACTTCTACACCCTTTGGTAGAAAGATATTGACAACATTAATAGCCTCCACTAACAGACCGCCGGGATTATCACGCAAATCCAAAATAATTTTCCGTGCACCTGCATGCTTTAACTCTTTTAACGCTTCCGCTACTTCATGACCTGCGCCTGGGGTAAAATCGCTGAGTTTTATATATCCAATTTCACTTGATACCATCCCGACATACTCCAAATTTTTAATGGTAATTTTTTCGCGAACGAGGCCAAAAATTATTTGCTCTTTTACTCCGTAACGGTTTACTCTAATCTCCACCTTGGTTTTAGGCTGTCCTTTTAACAGGGTGCTGATCTCGTCAGTAGATTTTCCTTTTACGCTTTTTCCATCTACAGCGATAATCTCATCACCTACATGCAATCCACCTTTGAACGCTGGGAAACCTTCATACGGATGGGTGATCACAGTTTTATTATTTATCACTCCGATTAAGGCGCCAACACCTCCATACTGTCCGGTAGTAGTTATTTTAAAAGTTTCAAGTTCTTCTTCAGGAATGTAATCGGTGTATGGATCCAATGATTCAAGCATTGCATCAATGCCTATTCGAATCAATTTTTCGGGATCAATGTCATCGACATAAGTAGTGTTGACTTCTTTAAAAAGGGTAGCGAAAATATCCAGGCTCTTAGCAATGTCGAAATACTTCTCGGTGGTTTTAAATGCGAGAAGGGCTCCGACCATCAACACGATGGCCATTGTCCATTTAAGTTTTAGGAATTTCATATTAGATAACAAAATGAATAATTCTATGGATGATAAGCAAATGAAGATTTCGGATCCTTAACATGTAAGGTCTCGTCACATGTCTTTAGGCGAGTTGCTTTTTGAAGTGCGGGACAATGTATCGAGCTTTCCCAACGCCAGTATCATTTTACCCTCCAGTTCCTTGAAGGGAATAATTTGCTTTGCCGTGAAAATAAACGCCGCTTTAATAGGCTTCCCTGAAAGTTTCAATTTATTGAGGCGATAGGATTCGCGCATTCGTCTTTTTAGAAGGTTGCGATCGACTGCTTTTTTGAAATTTCGAACAGAGACCGACACGAGTACCTGATTGATGGATGATTCGTGCTGTGGACTCCAAAAAACTTTGAATGGATACAAATAAAAAGAGGAACCCTTATCAAAGAGTTCCTGTATATCTTTTCGTTTATTAAGTCTTTCTTCTTTGGTAAAGCAAAATAAGCCCATCGGATGAGGTGATTAATCGCCTCCTGGATTTAGCAACCAGAAGGAAAATTTATTTGCGCTTCAGTGTTTTTTCGTCAGAAACCGTAAGTCTCTTTCTTCCTTTTTTTCTACGAGACGCCAATACTCTGCGGCCGTTGGCAGATTCCATTCTTTCGCGGAATCCATGTTTATTCTTTCTTTTTGTTCTCGAAGGCTGATATGTTCTTTTCATTTCTTAAACCGTTTACCCTACATAAATTAAGGGGTGCAAAGATAATTAGGAATCAGGGAAATCCAAATGCCCTTCCCTACCATTTTAATCCAAAGCCAGCAAAAGTGGATTATTTTGATTCATTACCTAATCAATTTTAAAGAGGCTATCCTCCACCGGTACATTTAGATCAACCGAGGTCGTCTCTATTCTTAACACCTGCGACCCCATATTTTGAGAGATAATACTTGGGAATTTAACACCACTATACTCCTTATAATCAGCAAAGGTGGTAACGGATGCCACTTTCCCTTGTGGGCTATCAACTTCTTTTACCGATTTAACTTTGAATCCGGTTTTGGTATCGAAATACTCCGATGATTTACCCCCCGAAGGAAATGTGTACTCAACCACATAGGCTTCGCCAGATTCTGTTTTCTCAACACCTTTCAATGCGGTTTTTACCCCAAATGTTTTCATTACCATCTCAGGCATCATGTAGGCATCAAAAAGAGTTTGCTCTTTGGTATCTGCATCCACAGGAGCTTTTTGTCCCATTTGCAACATGCTTACATTTTTACCATCAACCACGATCTTTTGAACTTGCATATTTCCGTTTACCAGTACTTCCAATACTTCTTTGTTAGGAGCCTTCTTGATAATGTTCACTACAATCTCTGCCCCTTGCATGCTTGCCTTACTGATTGATTTTAAGGTTTTAATGGTCTTAATTTTCTCCTCACCCCCTACTGCCTGTATATAATTGGCAATCACTTTTTCTGCGGTAAGTCCTGCCGGAACTGCCGAAACCTTGGAAGGCATGTAGCTATCGCCCTTTATATCGTAATACTTTATCTCACCAAATGGCTTTAAATTATCAACAACGTCTGATCCTTTTCCTACAACCAAAATGTAGGCGTTTTCGGGCTTGATGTATTTTTGGGCGGTAACCTTCACCTCATCTTTTGACACCGCTCCAATGTTTTTGACATAATTATTATAATAATCTTTAGGGAGATTATACCGCGCTGTATTCAAGGCAAAGTTTGCGACCGTCTGCGGATTTTCTAACGAACGACCAAACGAACCTGAGAGAGAGGCCTTTGCTGCCGCCAGTTCTTCGTCTGTTACAGTGTCTTTCGTAATACGCTTTAGCTCATACATAATTTCATACACAGCACTATCGGTCACATCATTTCTTACACTGGCACTAGCGTTAAATGAACCTACCAAACGATCACTGCTTAATGAGGTATATGCACCATACGTAAATCCTTTGTCTTCACGAAGGTTTTGCATCAATCGAGAAGAGAACCCACCACCTACTATTTGATTGGTCACCTTTGCTTTTATCACATCCGGATTTCCAGGGTATAACTCAAGT
>JBBRKB010000239.1:0-6319 GCA_038218385.1 Cytophagales bacterium
ATTTTCCACCATTGCTTTGAAGAAGTGATTTCACGCTCCTTGTATCCAAAAATTGTTTCTATGCCATGGTTCCATATTTCGAAATCGTGTTTAATATCCCAGTCCCATATGGCATCATTGGTGGCTTTCGCGAGTATTTGATATCGATCATTATATTCCTGCAAGACTTCGCTGATGGTCATTCGGTCTGTAACGTCCTGAACAAGGCACATAATGTTTGTTACCTTGCCCTCATTATTCTTCATTACGGAATAGAACCATTCGCACCAGATTATTCTTCCATCGCGGGTATTGAGTCGGTATTGAAAGCTGTCTCTGGTTACTTTCCCAAGTCGGAGTGCATTTGACCGTCCCTTGACCATGAGCACGTCATCTTTGAAAACCAGTTGTAGCCAGATTTCCGGATTTTCCAGAATTTCTTGCTCCGACCAGCCGAAGATTTCTTCCGTTCTTTTGGACCAGGATTTAATACGTAGTTGACTATCTAATTCAACATATCCCAAGGGAGTATTTTCTATGTGAAATCGTATTTGATCGTGGGCAGTCTTTAATTTCTGTATGGCATCTCGCTCCGCTTCCTGAGCAAGGCGAAGTGAGGCGATGGTTTTTCTTTTTTCGAGGGCCTGCGTAATGGCGTTAGGTAGTCGCGTTAAGTTATCCTTTAATAGATAATCGTCTGCCCCGTCCCGAATGATAGAAGCTGCAAACTCTTCGGAAACAGCTCCTGTAACAAGAATGAATGGAATGAGGGGAGAATTTTCTTTGCTGATCTGGAGTGCTTCTACTGATGTGAATTGTGGTAATTGGTGATCACTTAATATAAGATCCGGTAAAAATGAATCAAGGGCTTCTCTAAAATTGTCTTTTGTTGAAACTACCTTGGCTTCAAACTGAATTTTTGCCCGTTGCAAAATTCTTTGTATAAACAAAGCATCCTCGTTGTTGTCCTCTAATATTAATATGTTTATTGGACGCTGCATAATTTATAAAAACATGGATGGCTATTGAAAAGAATTCCGATTTACCATCAGGTTACCTTGTTCGGATTAACATTCATTACCATCCAATAAAGCCCCAGATCGGTAACGATTTTGTGGAAGCTGTTAAAGTCAACTGGTTTTACGAGATAACTGTTTGCTCCAAGTTTGTAGCTTTCGACAATGTCTTGCTCCTCCTGTGAAGAAGTAAGGATAATGATCGGGATTGTTTTCGTTCGTTCGTCCGTTTTTACGCGCTTCAGAATTTCCAGACCATCAACCTTGGGAATTTTCAAATCCAGTAGGATCAACTTGGGATGGTTATTAATTTTCCTGTCCGAATATTTACCTTCAGCAAAGATGAAATTAATTGCATCTGCTCCATCATCGAGGTGAAGAAGTTTATTCGCTAGATTATTTTTTGTTAGCGCCCTTACAATCAGTTGTGCTTCATGTGGATTGTCTTCAATAAGTAGAATTTCTATTACTTCCATATCAAGTACATCAAAATGAATGATACCATTTTCGACTTAAAAAGTCTTGCATTTGCCTGGCGCGATTTTCCGGGCTCGTAAAAATCGGCCAATTACCCGAATATAATAATTATGCAATAACTAACCTAAATTAAAAAGGAATGTGGCACCTTCATTTAGTTTGCTCTCCGCTCTTACATATCCCCCATGTCTGATGATGATCCGTTGCACGATGGCGAGTCCGACCCCGGTACCTGAAAATTCACTATGACTGTGAAGGCGTTGAAATACACCAAAGAGCTTGTGATAATAATGCATATCAAACCCTGCACCATTGTCTTTTACATAGTAGATTACCTTGCCGTTTTCTTCTATCATCCCTACTTCTATTGTCGGATTTGCCACATGGCTCGAGTATTTAAAAGCATTGGACAATAGATTCATCCATACTAGTTTTACTAGTGATGCATCGCACAAAGCCGGCTTAAGATTTAAGATGCGGACATTCTCAGGAACAGCTTCGCCGCTGAATTTTAATTCGGCTATAACTTCATCTACAATGTACTCCATGTTGACATGAACTTTTCGAAGTTCTACTCTTCCTATTCTTGAGAAATTCAACAAGTCATCAATCAGTTGCCCCATTTTTTTTGCACTGGACTTAATGATGCCTAATATTTTTTGGCCGGGTTCATCAAGTTTGGAATCATAATCTTCAATCAGGATTTGAGAGTAGCCATCAATGATGCGAAGCGGTGACCGCAGATCGTGAGATACCGAATAGGTAAAAGCCTCCATCTCTTTATTCGCTGTATGAAGTTGTTCCGTTCGAAGTTTTACGCGCTCTTCCAATTCTGTATTAAGATTACGCATATCGCTTTCAATTTTCTTTCGATGGGTGATATCCTGTATAATTCCGGTGTAGCCGGTAATTTGATCTTTATCATCACGGGTTGTTTTGCCGTGAACATGGATCCACTTTAATGTTCCATCGCGTAATATAATCCGATGGTCTATGGATTGGTATTCATTGGTTAAGGCATCAATGGCTGAATTGACAAGGTTAACATCTTCGGAGTATACAAAGCTCGAATAGGTTTCGGGCTTTCCATCAAACTCATCCTGTGTAATGCCAAAAATTCTACACGTTTCATCTGACCATGTAAGCTTGTTTGGATTTCCGACCTCAAGAATCCAGTGCCCTATCTTTCCAACGTTTTGGGCAAGACGAAGAAAATAATTTGTGTTGAGCAGATCAAGTTCGATTTGCTTTTGCTTTGTGATGTTGCGACTAATACCGACCAATCCGATAATATTTCTCTGGGAATCCTTTAACGGTATCTTCGTGGTAAGCAAGTATTGAAGTTCACCTTCGTAGTTCGTGAAGATCTCATCCCGGTCTACTATCGACTGGCCGGTGTTAAAAATGAATTGATCATCAATATGAAACATCTGCCCACTTTCTTCCCCAAAAAAATCGATGGCAGACTTTCCCAAGGTTTCTTCCTCAGTGCTTCTTCCTAATATTTTCACGTTTGCAGAATTATTAATAAGGTAGCGGGATGTCACATCTTTGACATAAATGTAGTCTGGAAGGTTGTCAATTAACGTTCGAAGTAGTGTGCGTTCATCACGCAGTTTATCTTGCGCTTTTCTACGTTCTGTTATGTCTCGCGTTACGCCCAATAACGACATCGTTTTTCCGTCGGCATCTCGCAATGGAACGGCATGGGTTTCCAGCCATCTGCTTGTCCCCTTCAATCCGGTAATTTTAAATTCCAACATTCCAGACCCACCCTGAAAAACTTTTCGGATCAATTGGGTGAATGATTCGCGATAAGCTTTGTCAATAATTTTTAGAACTGATCTTCCTCTGATCACATCAAGAGTTTCGGCTTCAATCATGGCAAGGCCGGCTGGGTTCATTTCCTCAACCTCACCCATTACGTTCAGCAACTTAATACATTCGGGCTCGGTTTGCAGAATGGTTCGCAAGCGATTTTCACTTTCGGCTAAAATCCTTTCTGCTCTTTTTCTTTCGGTTATGTCGCGCACCATTCCTACAAACCGACCGTCCTCCATCATTTTGGCATTTATTTCTACCTCTACAATGGATCCATCCTTTCGCTTTAGTTTGTTTTCAGTTCTTAACGTTTTCCCCTCTTTGAGTAGTTGAAAACGATACGGTATACCCTCTGCATTTTCATCTGAGTATACCACATCGTTAATACTCATTGTTAGTAACTCTTCTTTGCTATACCCTAATAATTTGCAGGCACTTGTGTTGACATCGATATAGCGCCTGTTTTCATTTGATATGAAAATGGCATCGGTTGCCTGCTGAATTAATGCTTGATAACGCGATTCACTTACTCTTAGATTTTCCGCAGCATCATCCATGTAGGACATATCGATTCCCATACCAATGAGATAATCCTCGTTATTAAATTTAACTTTATGTCCATTGAAGTAATACGGAATTTTTTTTCCGTCTTTCGTCACAAACTGTGCTTTAACATCTGCGCTTCCCTGACTGAACACCTTACTGATCCTCTCTTCCAGCAACTTCTGTTCAGTCGAGTCAAAAAAGTCCAGGGGATGCATCGTTGCTACCTCCTCGGTTGTGTAACCTGAAATAGTTTCGAAATTTTTATTCCATCGTAAAAATTTTCCTTGCCGATCATACAGATAAAATACACCCGGCAGGCTGTTGACAATGGCATTAGATAAATTTTTCTCCTCCCCTATTCTGGTCTCAGCTTCTTTCTGTTCTGTAATATTTCTATAGAATAAAGTCAATCCATCTGATGAAGGATACACCTTAACCTGAAACCAGCTACTATAAAGGGGGTAGTAATTCTCAACCTCCACAGCTTTTCCGGTTTCCATGGCTTCATGAAACTTATCCCAGATCGGAGTTCCTTTCAATTCTGTATGAACATCCCAGATCCTCTTCCCTAGTGTTTCCTTTCTTCCAGAGGGATGAGTGGCTAGTGCAGCATCATTTAAAAAAGTGTATCGCCAATGCTTATCAAGGGAAACGATGCTATCACTAATTCTACTTAATGAAGTATCTATTGCCTTGTATACTTTCAATACCTCTTTTTCGGGCTGCTTCATCCAGTATCTAATAAAGAGGCCAGATATTATGGCGAGTATGAACCCCAGCACTGAGAGCGTTATTGAGTCCGAGGCTATTGCAGTATGGTCATTTGAAGAAACGTATAGTTTCCAGGTTGCATAAGGCACTTCAATAGAAAGAGATTGTTCTTTGTGCACTTGAACGGTCTGTGGTAAGAAGAACTCCTCTATTTTTGTGTTGGGATTAATTTTCGACAGCTGATAGTAGAAATGGTTATTCGTAACAGTGTCTACTCCGGCAGCATTTAATAATGTGGAGAGTTTGATAAGCACAACAGAAAATCCCTGAAAAATGCTGTCTTTGAAAATCGGAAGTCTGCCAATGACAGCAATTCCACCCTGTTTTAATGTTAGTGGCCCGGCGAAAAATAATTCCCGCCTTTCAATTGCCTGATTAGCCTCCCTACTTGATAAGGTATCGCTCAACACATCATAGCCAATGACACTTTCGTTTCCTTCCAGCGGGTACACGTGTGTGATCACACCGCCGTGCGTCAGCTCCAACGCGTCAATGTATTTGTTTGATTCTACTATATCTTTAGCAATGGTATTGAAATCGGATGGCACACCGTACTTCTCCACAACAAAGGCAAGAGTCTTGGTAGCCGAGAGGCTTTGACTAAGCGATGACTTGAGACGATCACTAACGGAGTTGAGTTCATGGACTATGGCTTTATGCTCATTTTCAAGCTTAATTTGATATTGTTGATAAGCGAGAAGCTGCGTGAGAAGCGCCACGAGACCAAAAGCAGCCATGCCCGTCAACAGCGGTCTTCTGGAACGTAATAAAGAATGAAGTAACTCCATCGAGGTATTGAAATCAATTTGAGGAGATGTGTGATTGAATGCTATTAATATACGTAATCTTTGTCGGATTAATAGCCCTATACAAACGATTATCAGGTAACTGAAAGGGCAACAAATAACGCTTATATTTTTACTATCATTATCAGTGAAAACCTGATTATTATCAGAGCACACCTGATTTTTGTTAATTACTCTCGTTCCTGATTTAAGGGCCGATTAAAAACTTCTCCTTTGTTTAATATGACTTCAGCTATTGATGCGTTCGGATATCAGGGCCTATCAAATTGAAGTTTTGTTTTCAGCCGTAAAGGTTATTTCACTTCATGAATTATTTAATTCTTTTTCATAATGGGTATGCTAAAAGTCAATGGCTCTTTGGGCTGTTGTTTTTTGCGATACCATGCCTGTCATTTGCTCAGAGTGGAAATTTAAAATTTGAACACATCGGCACCAGCGAAGGGCTTTCCCACAGCAATACAATTTGTATGCTACAGGATAGCCGGGGCTTCATGTGGTTTGGTACACGCGATGGGCTTAATAGATATGATGGATATTCATTTGTTGTTTACAAGAGTATTTCAGGCGATGAGAGCAGTCTAAACAACAATATGATCATGGACATAAAAGAAGACCGATCAGGCAATCTCTGGATTGGAACCGGGGGTGGAGGTCTTTGTAAGTATACTCGTGACATGGAGAAATTCACACGGTTCACAAAAGGTGATTCTGAAAATTCGCTATCAAGTAATTTGATTAACAGTCTTGCTATTGATCACGATGAGATACTGTGGATAGCAACGGAAGGTGGTGGGCTTGATCGATTTGATATAAAAACAGAAACAATTAAGAACTATAAATATGATGAAAATAACCAGCACAGTCTTAGTCAGAACTTAGTGAAATTTGTTTTTGAAGACAGCT
>JBBRKB010000240.1:0-6280 GCA_038218385.1 Cytophagales bacterium
AAGCGCCTGATCCGTTTTTTATGTATGTGGCTTTCACAGCACCGCACTGGCCGTTGCACGCACTCGAAAGCGATATCGAAAAATTCAGAGGCAACTACGATGGTGGGTGGGACAGCCTGCGAGGGGTGCGCTATCAAACCATGATAGAGAAGGGCATTATTAAACCGGAGTGGGAACTCAGCGGCGCATTCAAAATGCAGTTACCTGAAAAAGAAAAATTTACACCCGCCTATGACACACTCAACGGCTCGATGCTAGACCGATGGAGGGCGCGCATGGAAGTGTATGCCGCCATGGTACATTCGATGGACCGAGGGGTTGGCAGGATTGTGAATGAGTTAAAGAAATCGGGACAACTTGAAAACACATTGATCATGTTCCTTTCGGATAATGGTGCGAGCCATGAAGCGATATACGCCGCGAACCTGGTGTATGGAAATGACGGGGAAGTTGGCTCCCCTGATTCATTCGAATCATATGGCTATCCATGGGCTAATGCCTCGAATACTCCTTTTCGTTTATTTAAACATTGGACGCTTGAAGGCGGAATCTCTACCCCATTCATTGCACATTGGCCGGCGAAAATAAAACCTGTTAAAGACACGACCCATGTGGCTCACATTATAGATTTAATGGCCACGTGTGTGGACGTTACTGGTGGGAAATATCCAACAGAATTTAACGGACAGGCCGTGCTGCCGATGGAGGGTCAATCTCTACAACTTATTTTCGAAAGAAAAGAAAACCCAAAGCGAAAGCTCTTCTGGGAACACGAAGGCAACTGGGCCGTGCGCGATGGGGATTGGAAATTGGTTTCTACCTATCCCTGCGCCGAAACATTAAACCAGCATCTCCTTGAACTTTTTAACATTAGCGAAGACCGTGATGAGAGCGACAACCGTCTTGACAAACATCCTGAAATGGTTGCTGAGCTTACGCAGGCCTATCAGGCGTGGGCAAATCGGGTGGGGGTGAGAGAGCCGCTATCGTTGAAGCGAATACAGTAGGAAGTACCTATTTCGTCAGATGGGAACGAACCAGCGCACGCAATTCATTCACCTCCTCGTCCTTCATCGTAGCTGATTTAACATGCAGCATAAGGTCAAACATAACTTCTTTATCATAGCCTAATTTTGTGGCAATTGTTGAGCAGAAAAGAATTTCTTCTTTGTACATCCGCTCGTCAATTTTCATAAGCTGCACCAGGCTGAAAATAAAATTAAACCGTTCGTCCTCTGTCATATTTTCAGGCACTAATAGTTCATGCCTTCTGTCAAACAAAGGTTCAATATCTTCGCTGTCTATTTTATACGCTACCCCGATAGTACGGATATAACTTTTCTCACGCTCTGCAACGCTGCCATCAATCTGTGCAAGACTTACCAAAAGTTTCATTTGAGCTAATGCCGACATACCGTGTTTGTTTAGTTGGTAATTTGACTAAACTAACACAAGAATGCAAGCTCCTTTTTTCAAGGGATGCTCTTATATCATCTCATTATAAAGGCATCTCTAAAGTTATATGCGTAAGTTTAGCGTATGAATTTTCTAGCCCATCTATATTTATCCGGAGACAACCCCGCCATTCAAGTCGGGAATTTTATTGGTGATTTTGTGAAAGGAAAAAATATTAGTGAACGGTTCGAAGCCGACATTGTAAAAGGTATTGATTTGCATCGAGGTATTGATGAATTTACCGATCACCATCCTGTTGTGTTGGAAAGTAAAATTCGCTTGCGGCCCAAGTATCGTCACTATTCATCAGTGCTTGTTGATATGTATTACGATCACATCCTCGCGCGCAACTGGAATGATTATCACGACATGTTGCTTGCGGATTATGCCGACAAAATGTATGACACCTTAGTATCATACAAATCCATTTTGCCTGAAGAAGTAAACCACATGCTGCCGTTTATGATCCGTGGCAATTGGTTGGTGAACTATCGAGAAATTGAAGGTATAAAGCAAGCGCTCACAGGCATGTCACGCAGAACAAAATTTAAATCCAACATGGAGCAAGCAGATGTAGAGCTTCGTGACCATTACGATGCCTTTGAAAAAGAATTCAAAATCTTCTTTCCTGATTTAAAAATGTTCTGTGAAAATTTTCTGAGCCGCTGATAATGCATTTTTTAGATGCCTGGAGTAGGTGTTAATTCATTAACGATTTGGCTATACTTTTGGCATTTCTACACCCCAGCCGCCCAGAATATCCAATGCGGTTCCATCGGGCTTCCCATCCATTAATGCCATTCCCTTTTTTATCAATTCCTTCACACCGCCTATCAACAAAGAGTTGTCGTGGTCTGCCTTGGTGTTCCAAACTTCCATCACCCAAATCATATCAGGGTCTTGAGTGTCTTTACATACGGCATACATCTGACACCCTGGCACTGTCGATACCATTTGGGAAGCCTCAATAAGTATGCGTGCAAATTCATCGCCCTTGCCGGCCTTCGCTTTCAGTTTTCCACAAAGACCATAAATCGATTGTCTAGATTTTTTCATTTTGTCAACTCGTTTAGTTTATTGAATTTGGATTCCTTTCATTGTTTATCATCACAGTGTGTAAATGAATAACGTAGAGAATTCATTTTTTCTTATGTGTCTAAAAACGCAATCACTTTATTCATCACGCAAAGCATTGACAGGATTGGCAGAAGCGGCGCGAATGATGTGATATCCTACCGTAATAGCAGTAATACCAAATGCCAACAACGCAGCGACAACAAATGTGACCCACTCCCCTTTGAGCGTAATGCGGTAAGCAAAATTTTGCAACCACCCATCTGTAAAATACCATGCAGCGGGAAATGCCAACACCATACTGATGCCTACAAGTATAAAGAACTCGCCAGACACCAGTACCAATAGACTTCTTATGCTGGCTCCGATAACTTTTCGGATTCCAATTTCCTTATACCGTTGCTCTGTTGTGAAGGCAGCCAGGCCAAGTAATCCCAAACAAGAAATGGTAATGGTCAAAAATGAAAATGCTGTGAACAACTGACTTCTCTTTTCGTCTGACTTATACTGCGAATTAAAATCCTGATCAAGAAAAACATACTCCATAGGAAAGCTAGGGTTCACTTCATTCCATGTATTTTCAATAGCTGCAATTGATTCACGAACGTCACTATCACGGGTCTTCACAAACAGGTATGAATTTTTACTTTTTAAAATAATCATAAGTGGTTCGATAACCTCGTACAAAGAATTTTGATGATAGTCTCTGACAACTCCTACTACTCTCTTTTCGATCGAGTTATTATTTCCACCTAACACAAATTTTTTACCGATAGGGTTTTCCCATGACATACGCCGCACCATTGCCTCATTCACTAACACAGCATATGTAGTATCCGAGATTATATCACGCGAAAAATCACGCCCTTCCACAATCGTCATTCCCAACGTTTTCACAAAATCAAAGTCTGCCTGAAAAAGGTCAACGCCTCGCTCTGACAATTTTCCATCATTGTCCTCTACCTGCATCAGGTTTTTACCAATTCCAAAACCCGGTGAAGAATCTGATGTTCCCGCGATTTCCACTCCCGGAGTTTGCCTCATTCGTTCCGCCAGTACATTGGATTTTCCAACAAGTTCTTTACCCGGCATCGCTATACGAATAATTTGCTCCCTATTAAATCCCAAATCCTTCTCACGCATGTATTGGAGTTGATCGTAAACAACAAACGTGCTGATCAACATAAAAATGGAAATGGAAAATTGGAGCACGACAAGAAATTTTCTCAAGAAAGCATTACCCCCTTTCGATGATACCTTTCCTTTTAAAACCGTTGCCGGATTAAAGCCCGATAAATAAAACGCCGGATAGCTACCTCCCACAATACCTACAAATACAACAATACCAATGAGGCTCAACAATACTATGGGTTGAGTTACATAGCTATACGGAAGTTGTTTGTTGCTCAGTTGATTGAAAAACGGCAGCAGCCCATAAATCAACATCAGGCTGGCGATGAGTGCGATAAGGGCAATCAATACCGACTCGGTTAAAAACTGCAACATGAGCATTCCCCTTTCAGAACCCATTACTTTTCTAATGCCCACTTCTTTCGCGCGACTGAAAGAACGGGCCGTTGCCAGATTCATATAATTAATACTAGCAATGATAATCATGAATGCTGCTACTGCTGCAAATATGTAGATGTATGAAATATCACCACCTGCCTCTGCTTCATCCTGTATTTTTGAGTGCAAGTGAATATCGGTAATGGGTTGAAGATCATACCGAATGGTAATGCCGTATTGTTCGAAAATAGGATCAACTTTTTCTTTGATAACTTTTACCAAACTACTATCCATCTTTGCGAGATCATACCCTTCTGGCAATTGCAAATAGGTGAACACCCCAAAATTTCCCCAGCTCCCTTGATAGTCCGGCATGGTGGTCCGTGAAATCAATGCATCAAAAATAAAATGTGAATTGAGAGGTACATTCTCGATAACGGCCGTCACGGTATATACATCACCTTGTTGATTCTGAAACGCTTGTCCAATCGCATCTTCTTTTCCAAAATATTTAATAGCGATATCTTTTGTCAGCACAATAGATTTCGGATTATCAAGTGCGGTATTCGGATCGCCATCCAGAAATACGTAATCGAACATATCAAACGTAGTTGAATCAGCCAGGTAAAAATTTTCCTCGTAGAATTCCTTATCACCATTTTTATAAAGCGTTCTTCCCAAATTAAAAAAACGTACTACATTTTTTACTTCAGGATAATTTTCACGCAGTTCATCAGCGAGCGGTATCTGCGCGACCGCCCACGTAAATGCATTGTCAGGTTCCTTTATGGTGGAGACAACCCGGTAAAGGGTGTCTGCTTTTTTGTGGTAACGATCGTAACTCAACTCGTGGAGAATATACAGCAGCAGAAAAACACTGCATGTAATACCGATGGTAAGTCCGAGAATATTAATGGCGCTGTAGGTCTTATCCTTGCGGATATTACGCCAGGCGATTGTAAACAGATTTTTGAGCATGGGGCGAGCGTTTAATGTAGTAAGGGATGAATTGAATACTCAAATAGTCGCCCTAGGGTTACACTATTTTTCATGAAGACAGAAAATTTCCTACTGAAGGTAAGAACTACTTTCTTACAACTGGCTGAGTCCAGGCCATTTCATATAACATCCCTTCAATTGGGTTATCCTGAAGTTTCGAAGAAGTTACTTTACACCTCACGTATAACATATCATCCGTCACTTTAAAACTGGCCTTCACTCCTTCTTGTGTTGCAAATTCCTCAGGTTTGGATTTTCCTTTTTTGCATCCCATAAATGTTATCGTGTAGGTAATGCCAGGTTCAGACTGAACTTCTACATCTAATGCATCGTCCTCAAACTTAACTGTCTTGAATACTACACCACTGGTGGCGTAAAACTTGCCCGCCTCCATAGCTGAAATCAAAGCGGCTGGTGTAAGCGAATCCGCCTCTACCATAATCCAACCTCTTCCGGCATTGCTCCACTTGCTTCCTTTTCTATGATAGTTATGTGAATCGTCAGTGGCGAGGCCATACAGTAAAGGTTTCCCATCTCGGATGTATGCGATGTTAATCAGATCCCACATTTTCTCTGTCGATATATGTGCAGAGTCTCCTCTGTTGTGCACTTGTGGATGTCCATTATATACTTCAAAGAATCGTTCGCCATGTAACGAGATCATATCTTCAAGGCTAATGGCATAATGAAAGTTGGGATGATTGATATGTGGGATCATCGGTATGCCTGTTGATTCGCGTTGATCAATTACGGCATCAAGGTTATGCTGAAGTACCTCCGCCACACTGTTCCCGCCATGGGGATCAATTTTGTTTTGCACGTTTGTAGCATTCATGTGCAATGGTTTGCCTTCGAAGTTATCCGAAATCTCTTCTGATTGAATGATTAAAAAATTCTCTTTCTCTTCATACCTGCTTCTGTACTCTTCATAGGTTTTTAACTTCACCTCAATCTGTCCTGAATCCATTCGGTAGTTGACCCATGCGTCACCATACTCTTTAAGATAACGTTGAAATGAGTTTTGATAAATTGAGTCCTCCCAGATGGTAATCCACTTATCACCTTCCGCAAGCGTATTGTGATCAGACAAAGCCACGAATTGATAATCATGTGATTTATACCAATCCATTATCACTTCTGGAAATTCATCTCCATCACTCCAATAGGAATGTGTGTGCAGGTTTCCTTTGTACCAGTGTTGGGTTATGGCATCTGATGATTTCTGATTACATCCCGAAAAGGC
>JBBRKB010000241.1:0-6277 GCA_038218385.1 Cytophagales bacterium
CGGAACTCTTCCCGCAAGACTGTTCAGCACATTCTCCTGAACAACATTGGTGAGGTCATCGCCTTTTAATTTTCCAACAGCATATCCAAGCGATTTCTCTTCGCGCTCAATACCTAACGCAGTCACCACCACTTCCTGCAATTCTTCTGTGCTGGCAGCAAGAGGAATATCAATAGATGTTCTGCTATTAACACTGACCTCTTGTGTTTGATAACCAATAAATGAAAAAACCAATGTAGCATCGGTCGCCACATCAATTGAATACCGGCCGCCTGCATCTGTTATCGTACCCAATTGGGTATTTTTAACTGACACATTCACGCCAGGGATTGGATTAGCATCGCCACCATCTGTCACCTTTCCAGTAACAGTTAAAGTTTGCGCAATAGCATCAACCTGAATAGCAAGTAGTACTACTATAAAAAGAAGCACTAGTCTACCGGTTTTGCCAACATGATTTTCGTAAAGCTTTATTTTCATAAAGTTGAATTGGATTTAGTTAATTTTTCAGTGAAAGCTCGTGAGGGCAATCCTCTACGTCCACTTGTTAAGTTAAATGTCGCGAATAACAACCCACCCGTGTTCGCATTTTGCGTCAACTGATACAGGGTTTGCGCATAAGTTTGATTATTAACATAATCATAACAGCATGATTTCAATTGCTTTACGGTTAATCCGAATACCCTTTACAATGATTTGTATTCGACTTTTGATGAAGCTGCTTGGTTGGTGTGAACAAGCGCTGCAGCACCCAGAATGGAAATATTCTCATCTTCCGATACGAATATTTTAAGGCGCTCTATAGATTTAGGAAAAGGGAAATCACTAAACGAAGTACGAAGCGAGGATGAAAAAAACTGGAACGCCTTTGAAAGCGATCCTCCCAGAACGACAGCTTCAGGATCGTATGTCAAAACAACATTTTTTATCGCTTGACCAAAATGCATCCCGAATTCTTCCCACGCGGCAAGTGCTCTGCTATCTTGAAGCAAAGCATGTTGATACGCTTGTGCCGCACTGAATTTATAAAAAGTGGGAAAGAAATTACCACTCGCATAATATTCCAAAGTATGGTCACGATAAGGTAAAAGCCCCACTTCTCCTGCCCCACAATTATTACCCGGATAAAGCTGATTGTTAATGACAATACCCAAACCAAGGCCTGTTCCACACGCAAGGCCAACAACATTTTTATATTTTCTCACAAGACCAAAATGATGTTCACCCAGAATAAAACAATTCACATCGTTGTTAATCCATACAGGCACTCCGAATTCTTCTTCCAGAATATTTTTGAGCGGAACACATTCCCAGGCAGGAATATTCGTGACATTGTGAACCGTGCCAGTCTCCAGATCGACAACCGATGGCACACCGATGCCGATCCCTTTCACATCAGCATTCATTAAGGGTCGAACAAAACGTATAAATTGATCCAACGTTTTATCCAACGTAGCAGTTGTTTTGAAAGGTTCTTTCCGTAGATTATGAATCGCTCCGCCTTGCTCAATGGCAGCTCTGATATTTGTTCCTCCCAGGTCTACTCCAATAACCATGGCGTATTTGTGTTAACGTATAATCAAAAGTATTCTCTTTTTACCCAGCCACTTGTCAAACTTTGCGTGAATAAAGTTTCAATTTGCGCAAGTGTTAAGACCAACGTACCTACACGCTATAATTAAAATAGGTTTGCTGTTTAAAATACGCATGGTACTATTACTTCTCAACTGGCGCACTGATCACTCCCATATATCGGCCCATCCAATACGGCAACAACCAGATATCACCTGCACTGTATTCTGAGCCCCCATTGCCACCGTCTAATTCAAAACGGTTGGCATTGTGTCGGTTGATTGGTAGCTCATCAGGAGGAAGAACAACTTTTATCCTTTGATTCCTGAAGTTCGGTTCCATTAATTCAATATCCTTTCGATGACTGTTTTCAACGCGCCAATGAATAAGGTCAAGGGGATATTCTCTTAAATACCATGCAGCTTCATCTAGATCAAAATCATTTGTTCCCGTAAGCGCAGTAAAAATATTCCACGCACCTTCTTTTTCAGGGCGCTCTATCTGCCAATGATCAATGATCGCTTCTTTGTAATGAGCTTTCAATGTATCATTAAAAGCATATCGATACAGACCCCAATATCCCAGAAAATACATTTCATCATCAGAATGATTCCATGACTCTGAAAGCATTTTACTCCAGTCATCCGCATCATCCGCTGCCTTGCCAATTTGCTCCATGGGGCGCATAAGGTTTTCAAAATATCCGTGGGTATTCATCAGCTCAAACGCTTTTTCTTTGTACGCTTCTTTTTTCGTGAAGTGATACGCAGTCTGAAGCATGGCTATAATGTTGGATGCATTGATTTTTCTATCACCAACTATCACAGGGCGGGCGTTTACATAATCAGGATTCCAACGCGCCCAGAGGGTAGGTTCACCATTCCAATCAACCATGTACATATCATGATCAATGATATGTTGCATTAGTGAATCCATTAATGTAATAGCTCTTCCTTTCAGATCATCGTTCAGTAACTCAGCCATCACGCTGTAAACAAAAATATGTCCGATAGCTTCGTCACTGCTCGTTGTTGATTTCCAATCCCATTCAGGATCAGTCGCTCTGCGCCAGGGCTTGTCGTCATATTTATAACCCCTTCGCTCAAAAGATCGCGATGGAAAGCCTTTAACTTTATTAATAGCGAAGAGACGCTCCATCGCTTCCATCGATTCTTCTATGTTATGCAACGCGTCATCAGATTTGGTAACAGCATATCTGAAAACTTCAGCGCCCATGTACATGGTAGTCCATAAACCATCGTTATCAGAATCTTCTAAAGAACCTGTCGCTAGACTTCCATCGGTCATGTCTCCTAATGTTGCATTAAACCCGTGGCGAATGTGCCGTGCTCTAACCTGCTTTTCAAAATACATTGCCTTGTCATACAAGGTCATCTCTTTAAAAGAAATTTGCGCTAAGCCTTTATCTGATAAAATTAAAATGGAATTCTCCGGACCTTTTTCAATATCCACCACACGATCGGATGGAAGCCAGCGCTTCGAAGCGTAATAGTTGAAACTTCCATCGTCATTAATTTTGAAAGCACCTCTTGTTGTGCCCATCCATAGAGCACCATCTATTTCTTGAATCGTTGTTATCTCCGTCCAGGGAAGTTTTCTAATAGGCTCTCCTTTCTGCGCTTTTGTTTCCGCATCATACACAACGTATCCATCGGAAGTGCCAATGATTAATTTCTTGCCTTGTTCGCTTAATGTCATGCAGGTAAAATCATCACCAGAAATAACAGATGTCAATTTTTTATCCTTCCCCGAGAATGTTTGAATTGATTCTTTACTCAATATCCAGAAAAGATTGTGGGTCTCGTCAAATTGAATTTCCAAAATTGCATTCGCTGGTTTTCCTTCCCACACAACGGTTGAATCGCTGAGGTACTGTAATGTGCTTCCATCGCTAATTAAAAAATCAAAATTGGTTCCACCTTCCAACAGTGTTGCCCTAGACAACGTATGTTTGGCATACAGATTTCCTGCCCATGCATTACCCAGCACAGCCTTATTATCCACATATACAAAATGGTTTTTATATAGACCGAGACCTTGTATTTTTTTGTCTGCGATTGGTCGATAAGTCTTATCCGCCACCAACGTACCTGGATAGAGAAATTGACCATTAAAGATTTTAAGAAGTCCCGCTGAAGACATGACTTGGATAGCTCCATTCCTATCGGCATACACTTTTCTTAATAAAATATTTTCATCCGTCACATTGTATTTAACACTATAGTCCTGAACAAAAGGAACATCCTTGTACACTGGTTGTGTACTGCTTGCTTCCTTAGATTGAGTACAGGAAAGCATTCCAATGCTCATGCACAAGAACAATACACCTTGACCTATTCTTTTCATAATGGCTGTTAAGAAGTAAAAAAACAATGTCCTTAAAGAAGCAAGAACATCATTATTTTTCTTTGGCAGGCGGGTTTTTACGTCTATCAGGTGATGCTTTGCGTAGAATGTCACTCTATCATGTTCAAATATTTTCCCATCCAGTAGGGCAACAACCAAAATACCGGCTCCCGCTCAAGGTGTGGATTGCCGTTGTTAATTCCCCACGGATTTTTATCCCATCGAACAGTTGAGCGGATACTAGCGGGTGGTAATTCGGCAACTTGCATTTCATCCAACACCGGCTTGCGAACAAATTCAACATCTTCTCTTTTTGTATGATCGATAGTCCAGTCAATAAGATCCAAAGGTGTGTCTGTCAAAAATTCAATGGACGATTTCAACTCTATTTTTTTATCACGTGAATAACAATAAATAAAATTGATCAACGGGTTTTTATCATCCTTCCTTCGTTCAATCCACTCGTCAATATGCTTTTGATAGAACCGTAATAACTCCGGGTCTTTCTCACACTTCAGGAGTATAGGGTATTGATAGGCTGCCAGTATCACATCAAAATAAATAAACCACGCTGGATTTTGGTGTTGGATATTAGCCATATTATCCAGATAACCTTCATCGTGGATGAGGTGCAAATATTCCTTTTGGTATTTCTCATCTCCTGTTACATGGTACGCTAATTTTAAAAAGGATAAAAGCTCCATCGAATTCAAGCTTCTATCAGGCTGCCACTCTGGGTCACGATTAAGTTTATCTGGAGACCAGACCCCCCACCGTGTATGTGTTCCATCAACATCTGTCAAAGTATAATTATGCTTAATGAGATAATCAACGATTCTCGCAACATGCTCACCCACGATTTTCTTCTCTTCAACATCAGCAACCAGCTCATAATAAAAGAAGTATCCGAACATGTGACCGCAAATCTCATCACTGCTGGTGTCTCCCTTCCAAAGCCATTTCTCATCCTTCGATTTTCGCCAACGAACTTCATCCGGTTTGAATCGGGGTTCTTTTACAAGTTCATCAGCACGTTGCTGTTCAGTAAAGATTCTGTTTCCATCATGAACATTTTTCCAATTGGAAGGGACAATGGTGCGGGCAAAAAATCCATCCGTGTCTGTTACTTCCTGAAGTAACTTTAAAAAATTAAATGCTTTCCTTGCTTTTACCCCGGCATCTTCACTTCCTGTCGCGGCATAACGAAAACTTTCCATGGCGAGATAATTTCCTGTGTACTCACCATCGTTGTCATCATCTTCCGGTTCCCATGATGCTGTGTCACCCGCAACAGTCAATCGACATTGTCCGGCAATCCACGGTTCACGAATGTGCCGTCTCATCAAGACATCATAAAAATAATTTTGCTTGCTAGCCAATGTCATTTTCTTTCTCTTGATGGCACTCACACCATTGGCAGTCGCAATCCATGCATTGCCATTTTTGTCAAAGGTTATGTCATTCACCTTATCATCCATCAACCAGCGTCTGCTATACCGTAATGTATGACTGTGGTCGTTACTAAATCGCACAACACCAACATCGGTACCAATCCACATAACGCCATCAGGAGAATACCGAACACAATTAACTTGCGCTGTAGGAATACCATCCTTGGTGGTTACTATTTTTTCTACTCCGTTTTTATTTCGAATAGTAAGCCCCCCTAATCCTCCAGCCCATAACTTGTTGCTGTTATCAAAGTCAATGCCTTTTACATAAGCACTTACCAGCTCATTCTGCTCATAATAGTGATGTATAGTATCTTTCGTGCAATGATATAAACCCACATCCGTTGCAAGCCACAAATTGTCATCTTTATCAACTACTGCATCACGAACGGAACGTGCTGTTGCATAATTTATTTTCTCACAACCATCATGGGTGAAGTGCCATATCCCGTGTGGACCAATCGCGTAGACTCCCTCGTGCGATTCCGTTAAAACAGAAATAGGTGAACGGACAGTTTGCATCCGCTCAAGCGTTTCGTTTTTATAACGATAAACGTTTTTCCAATTGCTTATCCAAACAGCACCATGCTGATCAACAAGGGTAGAGAATGATGGGCCTTGTTCATTTTTGGGGATTGCATTAATCCACTCAGAACTATTATTCAATTTTTTAAATGCGCCTTCCGATGTTGTAATCCAAACGGTAGACTCATTGTCAATTGAAATGCTTCTCACATCATTTGATTCACGAGAGAGAGGAAACCCTTCATGATATTCTTGCCAGAAGGATGTGTCCTTGAAAACTATTGACTCACGTATGCCTGCAACAGGCAGCTTGTTCACTTTATTACATTGCCATAGTAGCAACGCAGTAAATACAACACTGC
>JBBRKB010000242.1:0-6269 GCA_038218385.1 Cytophagales bacterium
TCCTAAAGCCTGAAAGTGAAGAGATCACTTCACTCAAACCTTAAAGAATGCCCTTTTGTACTAACTCAAATTAAAGTGAGGTAAATGTTACCACCTGATCAGAATTTGCTTTTGTTTTTGCTTTGATTTTCATTGGGCCGCTCTGGATTTCAAAATTCATGGTCATGATCGATTTAAATTTTGAAACATAACTTTGTTTCATATCAAATTCCATCACACCCGTTCCATCACCCGATGCCGCAGCTGAACCCTGATCCATCTTACCATCAAGTGTCACCGATTGTTTGGTGTCAAATAAGGCAGTAGTACCACTCACGGATTTAAGTTTATAGATGGTTGTGATAACCAAACTTAGCGGTGTTGCACCTGGGATTGGTATCGACATGGGAATCTCCTGGGTGAATTCCTCACCTATTTTCATCGGCTTTTCTGGAAACATGACTTGTGTTTGCATTTTTTCAATGATATCCATAGTCATCTTTTTGGTCTCATCATTCATGCCTTCAGACTGAATATCTTCAAAATGCATTTTCCCTTCCTTGTCTCCCCATCCTGTCATCTTCATTCCACTTAACTGCTGACCACCCGGCATCGGCTTACCACCCATAGTCTGTTCTGTTTCAAACGTTGTGTACTCAACCGTGATAGGGATTTTATTTTCCTTGCTGAATTTTCCTGTCTTCATGACGGCCACCATCTTCTGATTCATATCCATCATCATGGGCAATGACATGCCGCTTGATTTAATTTGATTCAATACCGCCTCATCACCATCGAAATCAATTTCCGATGTGGTGTTAATTTTCATATTGGTAGTGTACTGCTGATCAGGGTTGAACTTAACCTGAAACTGAACACTTTTTTGCGCAAAGCCTCCGAGAGAAATACTAGTCAAGGCGAGGATCATTAAGATTTTTTTCATAATAGTTATTGATAAATGTGTTGGAAATATAGGCATTACTTTCTTTATCACAATTAGGCCACCTATTTGAATGCCGGGAGAGCGCTCAAAAATTAAGGTGATTGAAAACCTAAGAAAATGCAAATCATTCCCACAAAAAAAGCCTAATGTTGCATGCAATATTGTAACCGCACGACATGAAATCTCTATGCATTACGTTCACCCACAGGGATAATAACAAAATAGGAGATTCCATGTGTCCCTTTAGAAACTATTATTAACACATGAAAATTTATCACGGTCTCGATGATTTTGCCCGGCTTGACTACGCCGTTGTCACCAGTGGAACATTTGATGGTGTACACATTGGTCATCAAAAAATTCTATCCCGACTAAAAGAAGTGGCACACAAAAACAAGGGTGAATCTGTGGTGATTACGTTTTGGCCTCACCCCCGGCTGGTATTACATCCGGAAGAAAATACATTGAAACTTTTAAACACATTTGAAGAAAAAGCAGCGCTGCTAAAAGAAGAAGGTATTCAACATCTCGTTCGTATTCCTTTCACAAAAGAATTCTCTAATCACTCATCCGCACAATTCATTCATGACGTGTTGGTAGACACCATAGGAACACGCAAACTTGTGATCGGGTACGATCATCGGTTTGGCCACAACCGCGAAGGAAGCTTTGAACAGCTAAAACAAAACGGACCTCAGTATGGGTTTGAAGTAGAAGAAATCCCCAGACAAGATGTGGATACTGTTGGCGTAAGTTCCAGCCGCATTCGCAAGGCACTTGAAGAAGGTGATATTGAAACGGCAACGCATTTTCTTAATCGGCCGTACACCTTATCAGGTCAGGTAATAATGGGTGACAAACTCGGACGCTTACTGGGATACCCTACTGCCAACATTGAAATTGATACCAAGTATAAACTTATTCCTATTGATGGCATCTATGCTGTGTCTGTTGTACATGAAAATAATGCATTCAAAGGAATGCTTTACATTGGCAATCGGCCTACCGTGAATGGAGTCAAGCGCAATATTGAAGTTAATATTTTTGATTTCGATAAGAATATCTATGGCGATTCCCTTACCGTACATTTTCATAAACTTATCCGCATGGACAGTAAATTTAAAGACCTTGAAGAACTGAAGCAGCAACTCCACCGCGATAAAGAAATGGCCCTACGCATTTTGAACAGCAAGTATTAAATACCATATTTATTGAATTTCATATTGCACCTTCCGGTTAAATAATTGAAATTTAGCAAACCAGAAAACGCGATGCTAAAAGCGATTATTTCTTTCCTGTCCACAATTCTTATTATCTACATTCTCAATACCAGTTGGCTTGTGAATGGTAAAAGAATTCCGCCGCTTGGTAAATTTCTTGATCCCATGCACGGATTCTGGCAAAATGCAGAGCCTGAGAATTTCACAGGACAGAAAGAACTCAATTTAAAGGGATTGCATGATGCAGTAACAATTGTTTACGATAGCCTGCTTATTCCGCACATCTTCGCCAACAATGACGATGATCTTTATTTAGCCCAAGGGTACATTACAGCCACACACCGACTATGGCAAATGGAATTTCAAACCCACGCCAGTGCAGGAAGGCTTGCTTCCATTCTCGGTGTTGGTCCCGATAGCGCCATATTAAACTATGACAGATCTCAGCGTAGGCTAGGCCTTGTCTTCGCGGCACAGAACGCATTAGATAGCATAGCATCTGACCCGACATCAAAAAGAATTCTTGAAAAATATACTGACGGAGTCAATCAATACATACAATCACTTTCCTACGAGGACTTGCCTTTGGAATATAAACTAATGGATTATAAACCTGAAGAATGGACGCAATTGAAATGTGGACTTCTCCTAAAATCCATGAACCAAACCTTGAACATGGGTGATAAGGATATGCAGATGACAAATGCTTTGCATCTCTTTGGAAAGGAAATGGTTGACATCCTCTATCCTGATCGCGAATCCAACAGTGACCCTATTGTGGACAATCCGGGAGGATGGAAATTTGATCCGATAAAATTCGACTCCATACCATTGGCATTACCTGATGAAGCAATTAGTATTTCCGGGCTTGAAACACCTGACCCAACAATAGGAAGTAACAATTGGGCAGTAAGCGGTAGCAAAACAAAAAGTGGATCACCTATACTTTGTAATGATCCGCACCTCAACACCACATTACCTTCCATCTGGTTTGCCGCACAACTAAATGCACCGGGTGTCAACACGATGGGCGTTACATTGCCAGGCGTACCGCTGGTGATCATTGGCTTTAATGATTCCATTGCATGGGGCATAACAAATGCGCAACGAGATGTTGTTGACTGGTATAAGATTACCTATCAGGATAAGAGTCGCTCTAAATATTTACTTGACGATAAATGGAAAGACACCCAAAAACAAGTGGAAGAAATTCATGTGCGTGATGGCGCTATTTTTTATGACACGGTCATCTATACAACCTGGGGTCCAGTGACCTATGATGAAACTTTCCGTGGACAAAATGAAAATAGCAATTACGCCTTCCGTTGGATATCACATGACCCATCCAATGAGTTTATGGCATTCTATCAACTCAACCGGGCAAAAAATCATAGTGACTACATGAAAGCACTCGATCACTTTGCCGCGCCCGCACAGAACATTGCGTTTGCCAGTGTATCCGGAGATATTGCTATTCGTATTCAAGGGAAATATCCAGTGCGTAGAAAAGATGAAGGCAAGTATGTGTTGGACGGAAGTAAAAGTGCTAATGGATGGCAGGCCTTTATTCCGTTCGATCAAAATGTAATGTCGAAAAATCCGGAACGAGGATTTGTAAGTTCGGCTAATCAATACCCGGTTGATGAAACGTATCCGTATTATGTAACGGCCACAAGTTATGAAGCCTATAGAAACAGAAGAATCAATCAAGTGTTACGTGATGCCAGCAACATTACTGTAAAAGACATGATGAAACTTCAGAATGATAATTTAAATTTGAAAGCGAAAGAAGCACTACCGGTATTTTTGTCCGCTCTCGATTCAACATCCTTTAAACTAAAAGAGAATGAAGCATATCAAATATTGAAATCATGGGATTATGTTAACAATGTGGATTCAGAGGGTGCTACCTACTTTGAGGCATGGTGGAACACTGTTATGTCACTTACGTGGGATGAGATGAACAATTCAACAACTTCACTCTCTCGACCTACATCTTTTAACACCGTCAAATTCATTCAAGAAAAGCCAGATTTTTCTTTTTTTGATATACAACAAACACCAGAAAAAGAAACCGCTAAAGAGATTATAATAAAATCATTTCAGTTGGCTGTGCAAGATGTGCAAAAATGGAAGGAAGATAAACATGAGCCGGCAAGGTGGGGAGATTATAAAGACACATTCATTCAACACCTTGCTCGCCTGGAACCCTTCAGTGTACATGTTGAACATGGAGGAAATAATTCTTGTGTAAATGCAAGCACACGAACACATGGACCTTCATGGAGAATGATTGTGAGCCTCCATAAATCGGGTGTAAATGCAATGGCCACGTATCCTGGAGGCCAATCGGGAAATCCAGGAAGTGCCCATTACACTGACCTGCTGCAAGCGTGGTCGCATGGGGAATATTACAAGCTTCACTTTCTCAAGAACCCTAAACAAGATGCTACTAAAATGTTTTTCTCCACGCAACTAAAGCCTGCCGCACAATGAAATTCATTCTTCAGGTTTTCACCATTGCCACACTGGCTTATGTTTCAGAATTGTTTCTTCCCTGGTGGAGTGTCGCCATTGCTGCGGGTATCATCGGCTATTTTATAAAATCAAATGCAAATTTCTTTGCTGGCTTTCTAGCTATAGGATTATTATGGCTATTGATGGCCTTGCAAATTGACAATGCATCGCCCTCCCACCTCGCTGAAAAAATTGCAATGATCTTCACCGTGACAAAACCAATCTTGATGATCATTACCTCCCTTCTTGGGGGAATTGTTGGTGGATTAGGAGCCCTTACCGGTTCACTTTTAAGGTTAGATAAAAACAAGTCTGCTTATTACAAGTAAATCATGATTAAAATAGTCCGCGTATCATGCTTGTTTATTTTTATCGTTACCAACAGTTATGCGCAGTTGGTGAACGGTGAACAATCTATTAAGATAAATGGAACGCGTTTATTTTTTGACATACAAGGAAAAGGAAAACCGTTATTAATTATACATGGTGGTCCGGGATTAAACCATACCTATTTTCTTCCATACTTATCTGATCTAAGCAAAACAAACAAGCTAATCTTTTATGATCAGCGTGCATGTGGACAATCAGCAATTCCTTCGGCTGATTCGGTTACATTAAAATTTCTAAATAAAGACATTGAAGAAATCAGAAAGAAACTTAAAGTTGCCAAGCTTCGCATCATGGCTCATTCCTGGGGGGCGATCCTTGCGGTTAACTATGCCATTCAGTTTCCTGATAAGATTGAAAAGTTAATCCTCTGCAATCCATCACCACTAAGTCATGAATATGATGTACAGATGGCAGCCTTTATGAAAGAAAACACAACCGTTGAAGATAGTCTGGCTCGCGCGAAGATTTATCATTCGTCTTCAATCGAAGTGGATAACTTTGAGAAGTTGATGAAGATAAATTTCAAAGCCTCTGCTTACGATCGCCAGCACATTGAAAAAATTGACTTAAACATTCCCGACAACTATCTTCAGTCAAGCCAGGTTCTCATGATGGGCCTTCAGAAAGATTTAAAGACCTACAATTATTATTCTAAGGTGAAGGGTTTTCGTTTTAAAACATTACTCCTTGCGGGCCAGTATGATGGCATTCCGCTGGCATCGATCGAGCGGCTGCAAAAGCTGATTCCAGGTGCGAAGATGTACACGTTTGACAAGAGCGGACATTTCCCTTTCGTTGAAGAGACAGACCGGTTTATAGCCGTTGTGAATGATTTCCTTAAAAAGAACTAGAATTTAGAGGCTGTTGTGCAATAGTTTGAGGTCTTCCTTTATATTTGCACTTCCTTTTTTTAAGGAGAACAGAATTGCCCTATTGGAGAGGTGGGTGAGTGGCTGAAACCAGCAGTTTGCTAAACTGTCGTACGGGTCAAATCGTACCGGGGGTTCGAATCCCCCCCTCTCCGCGGTTTATTAAAGGAGTCTGAGAACGTGATCGTATGTTTGATTTTGAAAAGTTAGAAGTATATCAGATTGCCAAAGCGCTTGTAGTAGACACACTGAAGTTCATCTACGCAAACAAAGAGATAGACCCATACATCAAAGATGAATGGAAAAAGGCGAGCATGAACATATTGCTAAACCTTTCGGAGGGAACAGGAA
>JBBRKB010000243.1:0-6264 GCA_038218385.1 Cytophagales bacterium
CATCAAATCCCCAACACCTAATCCGAGTCCGCTGCGATGCGTTAATAGATCCTGTATGTTAAAGTTTTCCGTTACATAATCATTATACATTTTGAATTCCGGCAAGTGGCTTTTTACTTTATCGGTCCATTTCAATTTGCCCTCGTCCTCTAAAATAGAAAGTGCGGCCGTTGTAAATGCTTTGGTATTTGATGCAATCTGAAAATTGGTGTATTCGTTTACCGGTTCTTTTGTTGTAATGGAAGCAAGTCCATACCCTTTTTGGTGAATCACTTTCCCATCTTTAACAATGGCTACGGATGCTCCCGCTACCTTAAACTTAACCAGGGCATCTTCCACTAATGAATCAATATTTTGAGATGTTGGATCGAACTTATCGGGTCGTCCCTTATAATCATTAGCTTTATTCCATAAATCTTTGTTCCAGACAAGAACTTGAGTGATGTTGCCTTCTTTGGATTTAATAAATTTAAGCGGATAGTTTGTCGATTTATTTAAAAATTCCAATTCAGAGACCTGCTCAAAAGTAATATCACTCCCATTCCATTGTTCGTTCAAAACCAAATGATTATTTTTGGTCATTATCTTTATATAGGAATCTATTCCTGGATCAAATTGAAACCTATAATATCCTTCATAAGCTTTAAGATCAACACCTGTCGTTAGTGAAACTTCTGGTTCGTTTTGCGCATGTGCGGTATTAAGCACAAAACACATAAGTACAATCACTGGCAGTAAAAACTTATATGCATACATGTTGTATAAAGAGATTTTATTAGATTTCATTATTTTTATAGGTAGTTTAAATTAAGAACATCAACTAAATAAGTTTGAAGAGTCGAGAGATTCAGGTGCATCGATTGAATGCCGTCAGGGAACCATTCACCTATGGTTTTGATATAAAAACTAACAACCTTCTTTCCACTTCAAATTCTTTGCACTTCCCTGCTCCTTAATCGCTTTCATCATGGATGCATCTAGCATTTTATCTTTGCTGCTTTGGGGCGTATTTTTAGAGATGTATTCCAGTCTCTTTCTATTCAGGGTTTGTATCTCGACCTGAATCTTTGTGCGCTCTTCCGATTTCTGCTTGATGTATACCTTGCGTTGCTCTATGCTCATGGTGCGCATTTCTTGGGGAAGGTCGTCTGACTTGGTTTCTGTAATTACTTTTTCATTGTCTTTTGCGGCATCCACCAGATCCCAACTGGAGTTCTTATAGGCACTTGAACTCTTGCAAAAGCTGCGCTCCGCCATATTGGCCAATCCATAACTCGCTGCATTTTTGTCTTGTACTATTTGTTGTCCCTTCTTGTACTCACCTGACGCTCCGTAGTAAACATAGGTAGCGTTAAGTTTATCGTTCAGCACAGCAATCTGATCATCGTATGGTGTGGGCACATAGACAGTCTTACTATTTACATCGATGCTCATAAATGTTCCGCCTGTTAAATCCGCGCCACGCTTCCAGCTCAACGTGATGCCGTCATTGAAATCACCACAGTAAATGGTATTCACCACCACTCCCTTTTCCTTTGCCGCACCACAGGCTAGCTCATACGATACACTTCCCTGCGTAAAGGGTTCATTGCCTGCAATGAAAATCATTTTCAAATCAGCATTGGAGGCAGACCACGCCAATTGATTCAAGGAAGTTTTAATCACATGTCCACAAAATTCATTGCCGCCATTGGTGCTTAATGAAAACAACTTCTCCGAAATAACATCAAGGTCTTCAGTTAAAGCACTCACCTGACGGATATAGCCTTCATCAGACGAAAGCCCGTCATTGCCATATTCATACAGTGCAATTTTAATATTGGGTTGCGCGCCATCTTCACATTTGGCGGCGGCCATTTCATTTACAATTTTCCACAACTGCGATTTTGCCTGATCAATAAGTCCGTCCATACTATTACTCGTATCCAGCAAAAGCGCGAGCATGATCGTTTGTCCTTTTGTAGGAGCAACAGATTGATTATCAATATTGAGTTTGTCTGTTGTGAAGCTCATGAACAGGAAAGCCGCCAAGAAGACGAGGAACCTTGAAAGGATGCGGTAATGACGAAGTAGTTTCATAATTGTATGCGTTTTGTTTTGGGTAAAGTTTACGCGAAAAAACAGGATACGATACCTAAACTCCGTGAAGGCTCTAGCTCACTAAGGGAAGGCAACCAGTGATTGAGTGAACAGGTAGAATAGAACCCTTGATGGCTCAAATCAGTAAATATTATAGTGTTACCTTTCCGCAGAATAGAATTCAGACCATGATCAAACGATTTTTCCTGCTTGCTTTCCTTGCCACGCTATTGGCAAGACCATGCCTTGGGCAGAAAGAGAAAGATTCGTATAAGAAAAGTTTATCCAGTAGAACAAGCGCTGAACAATTGTTGAATGAAGCCGAAGCGTTGAAAGTTAAAAATCCAGATGCCGCCCTGGACAAAGTTCAGCAAGCCTTAGCGATAAGCGTAGCACAAGGAGATGATTTCAATGAAGGTCGATCTTATATTTTGTTAGCCGAAGTAAACGAAGGTATTTTAGAATGGAAGCTAGCATATGAAAACTACTTACGTGCAAAAGGCAAGCTAGCGTCTCACACAAATTCTCCCGAGTATATAGCAACCTTGAAAGGTCTGGGCAATACGGGCGTTAAGCTACGAGACTACACATCTGCACTTCAATATTATCAAGACGCTTTGAACACCCTTCGGCTCAGCAGCGCGGAGCGAATGGAATTTACGATCGCGGTTTCGGAAGTGTATTATCAGAAGAGGAGTTATGAGGAAGCGTTAAGTGTGTTGGATACTGCGTATCCGTTGCGTGAGATTCAAAATCCTCAATTCATAAACCAGTGCCAAAAAATAAATGTTCGCCTTGATGGATTGGACAAAAACCAGAACCTCTACGGCAATTCCCTAAATACGATTCGTAGTGGTAATAGTGTAAGTCCTCAGGAACAAAAATCGGTTCAGCAAACCAAGGATGAGATCGTAGATGTATTGCAACAGAATAAATTGTATGATGAAGAAATTCATTTGCGCAAGCAATCCATTAAGCTCAACACCGCGTTGAATAACCTGGCAGAAGTCAGCAAAGATCGTGTGGCCATCAGTAAAAATCTCGATGCAAAGGGAGAAACGTCAGCTGCTATAACGGAAGCTGAAGAGGCTGCGCGCATCGCCACGACCATCGACAATCCAGTAACGGAAGCCAGCGCTTTTTTTTCGCTAGCCGACCTTTATGAAAAGAATGGTCAGAGCAACAAAGCACTTCATGCTTATAAAAAATACAGTGATGCAATTAGTCGTAAAGAAGCACAAAGTGAAAGCCGGTTGGTAGAAAAATCGGAACTCATCCGAAAGCAAAAGGATATAGAAGAGTACACGAAAGATGTTTCCATCGGACAGCGTGAGGAAACTATTGAACAGGCAACCGTCTTCCGACAGCAACTTATCATTTATGGATTACTGGTGATCATTTTAATTATTGTTGTTACCTCTTTCTTCATTTACAAAAATGCGCAAGCTAGTAAACTAGCCAATCGTCTACTTGCTTTGAAATCTTTGCGCGGACAGATGAATCCACATTTTATTTTCAATGCTTTAAATTCGGTTAATCAATTTATCGCTCAACAAGATGAACGAACAGCCAATCGGTTTCTATCAGAGTTTGCTTTGCTGATGAGACTTGTTTTGGAAAATTCACAGGAAGATTTTATTCCCTTACAAAAAGAACAGGAAATTCTTTCCTTATACCTCAAGCTTGAACACTACCGCTTCCGTGATAAATTTGACTACGAGATAAAGATTGATGAAACCCTAAACACTGAAGTGATTGAAGTTCCACCCATGTTAATTCAACCGTACATTGAAAATGCTGTGTGGCATGGACTTCGGTATAAAGAGGAGATAGGAAAATTATTACTTCATTTCTATAAACTAAACGGTGACCTTGTGGTGGAAATAACAGATGATGGCATTGGCCGTAAGCGATCTGCAGAACTTAAAACAGAGAATCAAAAAAGACACAACTCAACCGGCTTGAAAAACATTGAAGAGCGACTGTCCATTATTAACAAAGTATACAACGTAAACTATCGCGTATCATCAGCCGATCTCACAGACCATGGTGGTACTCGAGTACGTATTTTCCTGCCCATTAGAAACCAAACTGTAGCGTAGATGAAAGCTGTAATCATTGATGATGAAGAAGACAGCCGCCAGATTCTGGCAAGCTACCTGGCCAAATATTGCCCCGATGTAAAAGTGTGTGGGTTTGGTCAATCTGTTTCTACCGGCAAGGAAGTCATTCTTCAACATCAGCCGGATGTTGTGTTTCTCGATATTGAAATGCCCTTCGGCAATGGGTTTGATCTGCTCGATAGTATGGAGTCCATTACCTTTGAGACGATCTTTGTAACCGCCTTTGACAATTACGCTATACAGGCACTGAATCAAAGTGCATCATACTATTTATTGAAGCCGATCAACATTGATGAGTTGGTGAAGGCTGTTGAGAAAATAAGAAAAGAAAAATCGGAAGCCAACTATACCCGGCACACACATGTGCTCTTAGAAAACATTCGCACAGCTGGAAATCAAAAGATCATGCTGCCAACGTTGGAAGGTTTTGAGATTATCACAATCAGCAACATTATGTACTGCGAAGCGGCAGACAACTTCACACGCTTTCACCTTGAGGGTGAATCTTCACCTCTCCTCATTTGCCGTACTTTAAAATACTTTGATGACATTCTAAAAGACCATCGCTTCCTCCGCATCCATCGCTCCCACCTCATCAACCCCGACTATGTTGTTCGCTACACAAAAGGAAAAGGTGGATCAGTGACGATGCAGAATACTAAAGAGCTTGAAATATCCGCTGATAAGAAGCAACGCTTTTTGGGAATGTTTGAGCGCTAGTTGGGCATGTCAACCTTTTCACTTTTCTATTCATCCATTTCATTGGCGAGTAGTTTCAACTCCTCCCACTCGGCAAGATCTCTTGTCAATTTTTCTTTGTAAGGATTTTTGAATGCTCCTAATTTGAAAGCGACCAGATAAAGTACTAATGAAATGGTGGTCATGATAGCGATATCAAACAGCGCTCCTGATAAACCCATCCGTTCAATTTTGGCGGGTAAAAAGGAGAAGGGCACCGTTAACCCTATACTAAGCAAGATGATGCCAAACCATTTTTCATAGCGTTTATTTTGATCGTATAGTGAAACAATTTCTTTTACATAACGATCTATTTTATTGTCAGGCGAAAGTTTTCGTATGCGAATGGAAATGTGGCGTAAATTGAAAAAGGCAATGATGACCCCAACCAACAGCAAACTGTACGGAATGTATTGCGCCCAATAGTTAAAGTCAAATGGATTTCCAAAAAGAATGGCAACCAGGAATATAACTTCAATCATAAGTACGATGTAAAAGAAATTATACAATCGCTTAATTTTATCTACTGTAGTTATCACTCGAGATGAAATTATAGTTTCTATTAATTTCTGGTTTAGAGTTGTGGCGTGTTGAATTCTTTTGTCCAGTTGCTCCCATGATTTTTTCAATGCATCAAGTTCCATACTCAATTTGTTAATGTGTTTGATAATTTCGTTTTAATCCGGTTTATTCTGACGCCTACATTTGTTTTGGATAGCCCGGTGATCTCACCTATTTCTTCATAACTTTTTTCATCCAGATACAGAAGCACAATTGACTTGTCTACCTTATCAAGGTGTTCGATGGCTGCGAAAAGCTGTTTGAATGATTCTTCTTTTTCATCACTATCGTTGATATCGGGTAAATCAATTCCCGTGATGGAAATGGAATTGACCGAACGTTTTCCCTTTCTAAAATGGGTAATGGCCGTATTGAGCGCAACCCGATACATCCAGGTGCTGAGCGTAGATTCTTTGCGAAAGCCGGGAAGCGACTTCCAAATCTGTATGACAATTTCCTGAAACAGATCCTCTCGGTCATCACGATCCGGACAATACAGGTTACATACCTTATATATCAGTGCACGATGATTATTAAGTATCTCAACAAATTCGGTATTCATGATTACCTGTTTGCGCCTTTAGTACTTTGGATGAATAAAAAATTACATGAAGTAGAGAATAATTTAGCCAATATGTATTTAGAATAAGTGAGTGGACATAGGATGAAGTCGACTATGGTGGATTGGAAATGTCGGATGGTTTGAAATATAGTCTTTTGGGGATGTTTGCGCGTGATAACCTCAAGCGCTTTTATCATTTTA
>JBBRKB010000244.1:0-6261 GCA_038218385.1 Cytophagales bacterium
CAATGGCGACCGAGCCGAAGGTGGGGGCACTGACGCTGACAATTGTTAAATCACTTTGACTGTTGTCAATATCGCTGTCATTTTGAAGAACATCAATACTGAAACGCAATTGGCTTGCATGTAAAATAGGACCGTCATCTACCGCATTTGGGGCATCATTGACAGGGATGACCGTAATAGAAACGGTGACTATGTTTGAAGTCAACACACCATCGGAGACTTTATAGGTAAAATTATCCGTTCCGTTAAAGTTAGCTTCGGGTGTATAGGTAAAACTTCCATCGCTAGACAATACAAGTATACCGCGGGTGGTGCTGGTGACAAGGATTGCTGTTAAGGCATCATTCTCTACATCTATATCATTCGACAGTACACCTGGTAGCGGGGCGGTAAGCACCTCGTCTTCATTAACTACTACATTATCGGCCATGGCAATAGGCGCATCGTTAACGGGAGTAACGGTGATATTCACTGTGCCGAAGCTGCAGCCCGGCGTAGAATAGTTGTCGCACACTTTGTAGGTAAACGAATCCGGCCCGTTATAATCTTTTGTTGGCGTGTAGGTATAGGTTCCATTTGCCAGAATGGTGACGGTGCCATGCGCAGTTGCTTTTGTCTCGGGTGTTACCGCGATGGTGCCGCCTTCGGGGTCGCTGTCATTGGTAAGGGTGGTGCCGCTCTTGGGTGTATCTTCATTTGTTAAAAGTGCATCATTGACAGCAGTTGGAGGTGCATTGAGTATAGTCATGTTGAGCCCGCATACACCTTGATGATTATTCTGACCGCCCGTGCTGGCTGTGAAGCCCCAATAGATATTGGTAGGATCTCCACCGAAAATGGCCGTCACAATATCTTCCGTGTGCGTAATGCGTTGTACACCATCAAAAAATACAGTGAAGGTGTTGGTGGGTTTGTTCCACATTATTTTTATTTGATGATACACGCCATCTTCAATGTTCAGCGGAGTATTGGAGGCGTCAAGTTTTGCGGCTACAGGTCCTGCTATCACTGTTCCTACATTTCCATTTTTACTCAGAGCGATGTGATCTTCTGCTGGTTCCCCCCCATTTTGATACGTGTCGAACTCGATGCCGATCGAGGGAGAGATCCCACCGAACCCCAGTTGTGCGCCAACAGAACCGCGTGCCTCAATGGGTGAAGCCGGAGTGTTTGCCGGGGGGGGCGTCATGTCGCGCTGCAAGGCCAACATGATACCATCGGCACCACCGTTATTCACCACGCCGGGCGCGCTAAAGATGGCTTGCAATGTAAGGTCAAATGAGAAACGTAAATCCAATGGTGTGCGTCGCCAAACAGCACCTTGTTGATTATTAAGCGCAGGTGTAAGCACAAAGCAATCGGGCGCTGTTTCAATGGAGTTGTTGCCATTGATATTATATAAGGTGTTAACGGGGTTGACAATTACGTTCACGGTTGCCTGTCCACATCGCGGGGCGGGCACGCCGTTGTCCGTTCCGTCGTCACATATTTGGTAAACGAATGAGTCGGTTCCGGTGAAAGCTGCATTTGGTGTGTAAATGAAAGTGCCGTTTGTATTAATAGTCACATTGCCATTGGACGGTGGTGTTATCGGGGTATTGGTTGCGCTTATGGTGTTGCCTTCCACATCGCTATCATTGCTTCGCAGGTTTGCGGATAGCGACGTATTTGAGCTGGTGCTATAGAAGTCGTCAACCGCCTTGGGGGCGTCATTAACAGAAGTAACCGTCACGGTAACAGTAGCCACATTTGAAACAGCACCGCTTATATCTTTCACAGAATATGTAAAGGTAGTTGTGCCATTGTAGTTGCCATTGGGCTTAAAGGTTATCTTACCTGTAGTGGTATTGACAGTTGCGGTTCCTTTTGAAGAAACTGTCACAACGATGACTGTTGCAGGATCGAGTGCGTTATCGGGATCGGTGTCGTTGGCCAACACATCGATTACAACATTGGTATCTTCCATTGTAATGACCATGTCGTTCATGGCGACCGGTGCATCGTTTACTGCAGTTACCGTTACGTTTCGCATTACCGTTGCGCTATAGTCAGAACCATCAAAAGCTGTGATCGACAACGTACGGATAAGTTCAGATGGATTTGCTGTGTTTGAGTTTTGATAGGTGACAGAGCGAATGGCGGTTTCAAAATTCGTGAGTGTTGAAGGGCCGGTGAGTGTGAGGGTGCCGGTTATATTATCCCAGTTACCAACAATTCCAAACGCATCGCTGAAAGACAACACATCTTCAGAGCCAACATAATTTCCGGTAATTTGTATACGCACATCTTCCAATGTCACATTATCTATATCATTAACGGTAAGTGTTGAAGTAATCGCGCTGGGAAGGTCACCTTCTGTGAAGGCAATGTCAGTAGTTTCAAGATTTGCCAAATCAGGTGGAGAACTGAGAATGGCCGAAGCTACCAGACCACTGGTGAAAATTAATGTAACCAACGTAAGAAGAAAAGGCTTCCTATATTTTTTTGGGCAGGCTGATGCTTTCACAAGTTCATAGGTTAAGGTTTGACGAGGGAGTCTTTTACCTTCCTCCGTGCTTATGATCAGCACCAAGGCAAGCCATATACCGGAATCATAAATTATAGTAATTCACTGTAAACATCTAATGGTCAGATAGTTATTTTTACACATCCTTTTCAGCTGAATTTCTTTTTTTCTTTTTGGGACAAAATAATAACCTATTTTCTTATTTGGGAAACCAAGTAAAACTACGCATTGGTGGGGTGCTGGCCGAAACTAGGTCAAATATTTTCCGGAGAGAAAGATTGCATTATGAAGCACCTTAAAGTTTGTTTGCAGTTATTGTATGTTGATATGACTAAGCATATGTTCGCCATGATTCATCTTCGGTTCTGTATCTGAAAACTCACCCGTCATTGAATCGCAAGTTGATAAACAATCAATTCTCTACGATTCAGCTCTTGCCTTCAAAGTAAATCAAGAAATTAAGTTCTCAGTGTATCTAATCAGACCTCATGGAGTTTTTCGAATCTATGGAGACATTGGTTTCACTCCTCGTTACAAGAAATCCCCTTTGATTCCGTAGCGATATTCTATTTGCTTGTATAACCTTTTCATTACCGCTACTTTTGTCGCCCGTTTGGGAAAGATAAAAACGATTTGATTTCATGCTTTTTGAAGAGTACAAGGAAGAATACAACAAGCCTGTAAAATCTACGCGGCCCACGTTGACAAAAGGATCAGATACGGATTATGAAATTGGTTTCTTGTTCAACTTTGCTGCAGGAAAATCAACTCGCTTTGATCTTGAGCCGGTTTTATTGCTAAAAAATTCAGTTGTTAAATACAGGCGCGTCTCTATTCAAATAGATAAAGGCCTTGCTTATCTGCAATCGCTGGAAGAAGAATTCTTTAACGACTTCATCCAATTTTCTGATTGGCACATGATGCAGTGGATGAACTCCACAGGCAATCGTTTTTTACGGAGCACCGGCAATGTGAGTTGGTCTCACGCTACTTCCAAAGTGCTTGTCAATCTTCGTAAACATTATGTAGAATTACTTCATGAACTATGGCCAACGCTTATTACATGGCCACATGTTTTTATTCATCAGCATGGAAAATTAAATGCGAGTGTTCTCCCCCATAAAGTTAAATTAGGCACAAAGCCCGCATCCTTGAATTTTAAATTGGATGTAAAGGGAGAGCACCTGGTGTTGAGATTGGCGCTCAAACTTGACGATGAAGAAGTAGTAGTTGATCGGCTGGGAGGTTTTTTATTTTTTCATAATAACACGTTGTACTTGCCACCCAATGCACGAACACTTGACGTATTGGATCAATTTAAGGTGAGCACGATGACGTTTCCAAAAACGGAACGAAAGCATGTAATTGAGCGCTACGTATTGCCTTACCTCAGTGAATATAATTTTGAGATAAGTGATGCTGTTAAACTTGAGATTGTCTCGCCTGACGTGATAAGCCGTATTCAATTGAGTGAATTGAATGAAAGTAATCTTATGATACGGCCGGAGTTTGTATATGGTGATGAGGTGGTGGATTACGATGAAGGCAACGAAGTAGTAACTGAAACACCCGATGAGGTGAGAATAGTTAAACGCAATAAAACAAACGAAACAGAACTGTTTGAATTTTTACGCACGTTGCACCCCTCTTTTGACAGGCAGCGCAACAAGCATTTTTTCTATTTGCCTTTTGACGATGTGATGCGAAAGGAATGGTTTCTTAAAATGCTGCGTAAAGTTCAGAGTGCAGGTCACGCGGTACATGGTTTTGAAAACCTTAAGAAATTTCGCTACTCTTCTCATGAGCCGGTGTTTAATATAAAGGCAACGTCCAGGAAGGAACATTACGCGCTTAAAATTTCGGTGAGCTGGGGCGAACAGGAAATAACATTAAAAGAAATTCGCCAAATCATTCTTAGTGGACAAGACACTATTATGTTGGATGATGGAACGCTGGGCCATATTCCAGAAAGTTGGATGCATCAGTACAGTGTATTGCTGCGCACGGGAACGGAAGAGAACGGAACGTTGCTGATCAGCAAAATGCATTTTGGTTTGTTGGAAGATATACTCGATAAATTTGATGTGAAAGCGCGAAAGGAAATTGAAGAAAGAAAGAAGCAACTCATCGAGTATGATACCATTGCACATGCTCCACTTTCATCACACATTCAAGCATCGTTACGTCCATACCAACTTTCAGGTCTTAACTGGCTGCAGTCGTTGGATACACTCGGGTGGGGTGGATGTCTGGCGGATGATATGGGGTTGGGAAAAACCTTGCAGGCCATTTCGTTTCTTCAATACCTGAAAGAAACCTATCCGGGCAGTACACAGCTTGTTGTTTGCCCTACCTCACTTATTTTTAATTGGGAGAATGAACTTCAAAAGTTTTGTCCTACCATGAAGTATCATACCTACTATGGTCTGCAACGTACGTTTGACAAAACAAATTTTGAAGAAGCCGATGTAGTACTTACTTCATACGGCATGGTGCGAAACGATCAGGAAGTACTCTCTGATTATTTGTGGCAATATGTAATTCTGGATGAAAGCCAGGCGATAAAAAATCCGGATGCACAGGTTACGAAAGCGTTAAAAAAAATCAAGTCAGTAAACCGAACCATCATAAGTGGAACGCCTGTACAAAATAATACATTTGATTTGTATGCACAGTTCAATTTTTTAAACCCCGGACTATTGGGCAGTAAAGAATTTTTTAACCGTGAGTTTGTGCAGACGATTGATAAATTTCAGAGCAAAGAGAAGACACAACAACTTCGTAAACTGATTTATCCCTTTACGTTGCGAAGAACGAAAGAGCAAGTAGCCAGTGACTTGCCCGATAAAACGGTGACGGTGCTTTGGTGTAGCATGGAACCTGATCAGCGTAGAATCTATAATGAATACCGCGACCGTTACAAAAAAAAAATTTTTAAGCAAATAGATGAAGAAGGCATGGGGAAATCCAGCATGGCCGTGTTGGAAGGATTGCTAAGGCTGCGCCAGATTTGTGATCACCCTTCTCTTGCAAACAAAAAAGATCCTGCCACACAATCAAGTGCAAAAATTGAAGAGCTCATTCGTGAAGTGCATGAAAATGCAGGACAACACAAAGTGCTTATCTTCTCACAGTTTACAGAGCTGCTTCATTTGATCCGCGACAACTTTGATTCAACAGGACTTACGTATTGTTATCTGGATGGATCTACTCCGTTGCATAAACGAAAGGAACAGGTCGAAAAATTTCAGGCAGATGAAAACATTAAGGCCTTTTTAATTTCCTTAAAAGCAGGTGGTGTTGGATTAAACCTTACCGTTGCCGACTATGTGTACATTGTTGACCCATGGTGGAACCCCGCTGCTGAACAACAAGCGATAGACCGCGCACATCGTATCGGACAAACCCGAAAAGTGTTTGCCTATAAAATGATTTGTAAGGATTCTGTAGAAGAAAAAATATTGCAACTACAGGAACGTAAACGCGCACTTGCCGATGACCTTATACAAGAAGATACTGGACTTGTAAAAAACTTGTCGCGAGAAGATGTAGACTTTTTGTTTGGGTGATTTGTTATAGCTTTCGATTCACCAAGGTACTGCTAGCCTGTGCTAAAGGAAAAACAGTAATGTCAGCAAGTACTACATGTTTAGGTTGATTGATGACATACAGAATAACATCAGCAAGGTCTTCAGCTTTTAGCGGATCCATTCCATTGTAAACGTTGTCAGCTTTTTCTTTGTCGCCTTTAAAAC
>JBBRKB010000245.1:0-6246 GCA_038218385.1 Cytophagales bacterium
ACTTAAAGGATCGTATACAGGTGGCGACACCACGCTTGAAACAAGGCAAGTTGATTATGCTGACGCAAAAATAGATTTCACAGGCCTTGAATTTTCTATAGGCCTCATCTTCAGCTCCGGAGGTGGAGGCAGACCAAAGAAACCCAAGAGAAGAAGATAAATGTTAACCTTTAAAAACCCTTCAGATTAAAAAATATACGCTCATGCAAAAACCGTTTTCCTCTTTCTCATAATCATTAGCGGATGTACTTCCACTAAAACCAAATCTGATTCAGGCGATCAGGCAGACGTTATGAAACTCCATGATATCTGGGCACTGAAAGAGTTGAGTGGACGGGTACTGAGCGCGGAAGATTACACACGTGAAGCACCCTACATGGAAATTCATGTAGCCGATAAAAAAGTTATGGGTACTACAAGTTGCAATGGATTTTCCGGCAGTGTTGACATAACAGGGCACAAAATCAAATTCGGCCAACTGGTTAGTACACGCATGGCATGCGCCAAATCTATTGAACCTGAATTCTTAAAAATGTTAGAAGAAATCGATGGCTACAAATACGAAGGGCTTTATCTCGTACTCATGAAATCAGATAAAGAACTGGGAAAGTTTCTGAAGGTTGATTGAGTTTAATACTCAAAACTAATTTCCTGAACCACATCTGCATGTAAGCTTTTGGCAACCGGGCAATGGTACCCGGCATCTTCAAGTACTTTCTTCTGCTGATCGGTGTACGTTACATCAGGCATTTTCACCTTCACAATTATTTGTGCCACGCGCCGTGGATTAGCGGCCATCACTTTCGTCATTTCAGCAGATGCGTTTGGAAATGGAATATTTTCTCGCTGAGCCACAATACCTATCGTGGTAAGCATACAACTCACTAGGGATGTCGCTAATAAATCCGTTGGAGAAAAGGCTTCGCCCTTGCCCATATTATCAGTGGGTGCATCGGTAATAATGGTTGTGCCTGATTGAAGGTGCGTGCAGTTTGATCGCAATTCGCCAATGTAGTTGATAGTCGCTGTAGCCATGAAGTTGTTATTTTCTCGTAGGCAATATTAACTTAAATACATGATAATTTTCGTACACGTAGTAAGAATCTGCCATTAAGAATCAACTCTTTACTTTACATTTTTCTTATACTCCGCCTCATCAAATCCTAACGCTACAACCTTTCCATCCACTTCAATCAACGGTCGCTTTATTACGCTCGTCTTTTCTATCATAAGTGCAATGGCGTTTTTTTCATTCGTTACACCCGTCTGAGTTTCCTCATCAAGCTTGCGCCAAGTGGTGCCGCGCTTGTTTACAAGACTCTCCCACCCTACCTGTTTGCTCCACGATTTTAACTTTGCTTCTGAAATTCCCTTGGCCTTGTAATCATGAAATTCATACTCAACCTTATGCTTCTTAAGCCAGTCCAGCGCAGACTTCACTGTGTTGCAATTTTTTATTCCGTAGACAATCATAATCAAATATTAAAAAGATTTTTTAAGGTCAAACGTATCATTCATACGCTTTATCAACCGTGTTGATTCTTCAAAATCTAATGTCTGCTGTCCGTCTGATGCTGCTTCTTCAGGCTTTTGATGCGTTTCATAAATAACACCATCAGCGCCGGCCATCACGGCTGCCAAGGCTATCGGCTCCACATATTCACGAATGCCAACGCCATGCGAAGGGTCTGCTATAACGGGCAAATGTGACTTCTCTTTAAGAATAGGAATAGCATTAATATCAAGTGTATTCCTGCTGGCGCGCTCGTATGTACGAATGCCTCGCTCGCATAACAATAACTTTTCATTCCCTGCTGAGAATACATATTCAGCAGAATACAAAAGCTCTTCTATAGTACCGCTGATGCCACGCTTTATCATTACGGTCTTGTCAACTTTTCCTAACTCATCGAGCAGGTTAAAGTTTTGTGTGTTGCGTGCCCCTACTTGGAAAATGTCTACATAGGGATACATCTCTTCGATCTGTGAAACCTGCATCACTTCCGTTATAATTTTTATCCCTGCTGCTTTGGCGAGCGTGTACCACATCTTCAATCCCTCCACTCCCATTCCCCGAAATGAATACGGTGAACTTCTTGGCTTGAACACACCACCCCGCATCAATCGAACACCATTTGCTTTTAAATGTGCAAGGGTAAGTTCCACTTGCTTTTCATTCTCAATACTACAGGGCCCTGCCATGATCGCCAATGAGCCATCGCCAATGCTAACACCATCTCCTAAATTAACATGTGTGCGACTGACTTTCCACTTTCGTGAAACCAATTGGTAGTCATCCGATACCTGATGAATATCAGCGATACCTTTCATATTACCGAGCTGGCGAATGTCAAATTCTTTTTTGCCAATCCCCACGATGTAATCACCGAGTTGTGTTTTCACTTCTGTAGACTTATATCCCAGCGATGCTATTTTACTAATGATGGATTCGCGCTCGGAAGATTGAATGGACGGTGTAAGTTGTAAGATCATATCGTAACGGTTAAACTTTCGTGGATTACTTTCCTTTTAATGACTTCACAAAACCAGCAATGTCGACAGACAGGTTTGTGCTTTGCTGTAGTAAATTAATAAACGCACTCCCCACAATTGCACCCGCCCCGTACGAAGACGCAATGGTAAAGGTCTTATGATCTGAAATGCCAAAGCCGATAAGAAATGGATTTGCCAACTTCATGGATTTTAATTTTTGAAAATACGTTACCTGCTCTTTTGCAAATTCCCCTTTTGCGCCAGTTGTGCTGGAAGCGGATACGGCGTAAATAAAACCATTAGTAACTGCATCGATCCTTCGAATTCTTTCTTGTGATGTTGTAGGCGAAATGAGGAAGGTATTGCTTAGCCGATGTGCTTCAAATATCTCTTTATACTCTTCGTCATAAACATCCATTGGCATATCAGGAAGAATAAGTCCGTCAACTCCTGCTTCGGATGCATCTTTGCAAAATTTTTCAATACCGTATTGCATCACAGGATTTAAATATCCCATCAATATAATGGGAACGGTTACATCTTTACGTATCTCCTTTACCTGATCTAGCAACAGATGAAGGTTCATACCATTTGCAAGTGCAAGTTTATTACTCTCCTGAATCGTTGGCCCATCTGCGACAGGATCAGAAAAAGGAATTCCTATTTCAATAATATCGGCACCAGCCTTTTGTAATTCCCTGGCAATGGTAATGGTGCTATCCAATTTTGGAAATCCTCCAGTATAGAAAATCGAAAGGATGTCTTGTTTTCCAGAATCAAACAAGTCTGTAATTCTGTTTTTTAATTTTGTTATCATGATCAAACCAATCTATTTTTAATTCAACATTTCGCTTTCATCAGAGTCCTCTAACGAGTGACTATGATGGGGTTCATTCTATTTTTAATTCAACATTAAATATTCGGCTTTCGCTCATCAGAGTCCTCTTCGAGTGACTCTGATGGGGTTCGTCAGCTTACGTTTGAGTTTGATTGAGGTTAAGCGTGACGGGTTTACAAAACTCAAAGCTCGTAGCTCGAGGCTCAAAACTAGCAGCTCAATATTTCCCCCATCGGATGTAAGTTTCCAAATCTTTATCACCTCTTCCCGAAAGATTTATCACCACTACATCGTCTTTATCAAGATCAAGTTTTTGAATAGCTGCAATGGCATGTGCCGACTCAATGGCAGGGATAATTCCTTCCAACCTACTCAACTCGATACCCGCGTTCATGGCTTCATCATCGGTGGCACTTACAAACTGTACACGGTTCACATCAAATAAATGTGCATGCATAGGCCCGATGCCGGGATAATCCAAACCCGCAGAAATAGAATACGGTTCGATCACTTGCCCATCGCTTGTCTGCATCAGCAAGGTTTTACTTCCATGCAAAACGCCAGGCTTCCCTAACGCTGTCGTTGCTGCCGATTCACCTGAATCCACACCATGACCCGCAGCTTCAACTCCAATCAATTTTACATGTAGGTCATCCAGGTAGTGATAGTAAGCACCGGCTGCATTGCTCCCGCCACCTACACATGCCACAACATAATCTGGATAAGGATTACCAATTTCTTCTTGCAACTGTTTTTTTATTTCTTCGCTGATCACAGATTGAAACCGCGTCACCATATCCGGATACGGATGTGGGCCAACTACTGATCCGATAATATAATGTGTATCGGTTGGGTTGTTTATCCAGTGACGCATCGCTTCATTCGTTGCATCTTTCAACGTCATGTTACCCGAAACCGCTGGAATAACTTTAGCTCCTAAAATTCGCATGCGTTCTACATTAGGACGCTGTCGCTCCATGTCGAGCTGCCCCATGTAGACAATACATTCCATGCCCATCAAAGCACACACTGTGGCTGTAGCCACACCGTGTTGTCCTGCACCGGTTTCAGCAATTATTTTTTGCTTGTTGAGACGCTGGGCCAACAGGATTTGACCAATGGTATTATTTACTTTATGAGCACCGGTGTGACAAAGGTCTTCACGCTTTAGGTAAATAGTGGCCCCATACTTTTCCGAAAAACGTTTAGCCAAATACAAGGGTGTTGGCCTACCCACATAATCACGTAAAAGTTTATGAAACTCTTTTTGAAATCCATCTTCGTAAATTATTTTAAGGTAGTTGTTGCGCAACTCCTCCACATTGGGGTAAAGCATTTCCGGAATGTAGGCTCCACCAAACTGGCCGTAGTATCCTCGCTTATCAACATTGTATTCCATATTTCAATCTTTTAAAAAATCTTGTATCTCCTTGATCTTATCTATGCTTTTCAGTGCAGGTGAAATTTCCACACCGCTGTTTATGTCCAACCCATACAATTCTGTATGGCTAAGTGAAGTGATGTTGGCTATATTCTCCAAAGTCAACCCTCCACTCAGGAAATACGGCACGTTCTGGTTATACCTATCCAACATCGACCAATCAAAAGTCTTTGCATTGCCGCCGTAAAGTTTCCCTTTCGTGTCAAACAAAAAGTAATCAACAACTTCTTCAAACTCTTCCGTCACCTTAAAATCAAAATCATCATCAATCGAAAAAACCTTTATCACTGCAAACCCGAGGTTTCTTAATTCTTTGCATTGCGTCACCGTTTCATCGCCATGAAGCTGCACTGCTTGAAGGTCTAAATGGGCAGCCGTCCGAATTATGGTGGCTGATGACGCATTCACAAACACGCCAACCTTTTTTATGGACTTTGGAAAATCTTTGGGCAGTTTGAAATCTTCCCCCACGTAGCGTGCAGATTTATCATAAAAAATAAACCCCATATAGTCGGGTTGTAAAGCTGCCAATTGCATAACGTTTTCACTATCACGCATGCCACATATTTTGAGTTTAATTTTATTCATATCCATTTTTTAATTTTTTTATAAACTCCCTGCATGATTCTTCAGGGCGACTATGTTGCATAAAATTCTGCCCCATCAAAAATCCCTCATACCCATATTGCCTTAACTCTTTAATCGTTTCAGGTGATTCTATTCCGCTCTCTGAGACTTTTACCACATGGTCCGGAATATGCGATGCCAGTGATTTTGAGATATTAACACTTAACTCAAATGTTTTAAGGTTACGGTTGTTTACGCCAATGAGGTCAGCGCCCGCTTCAAGGTTTTCCTGCAGTTCTTCCTTGTTATGTACCTCCAGTAAAACTTCCAATCCGAGCGAATGTGCCAGCGCGGTAAATGATTTTATAGTAGTGGTATCAAGTGCTGCTGCAATCAGCAGAATGACATCGGCCCCAATAGACTTTGCTTCAATGATCTGATATTCATCAAGTGTGAAATCTTTTCTTAAGATGGGGCAAAAATTAAATTTCCGTGCTGTAATCAAATCTTCGTTGCTACCTCCAAAAAACTTTTTATCGGTCAAAATAGAAATGGCCGAAGCGCCAGCCTGCATATAACCAATGGATGTTCGTTCAACCGATACATGTTGATTGATCATTCCCTTTGATGGAGACTGACGTTTTATCTCAGCAATAATTCCCGACTTATCTTCGCGTTGTAAATATTTCTTAATGGAAACCGTTTGTGTCGGAAAGTAAATGCTCTGCTCAAGCAGCTTTACAGGATAGAGGCTTTTGCGTTCATCAACTTCTTTCCTCTTGTTTGCCAATATCTCATCCAGGATATTGGGTATTTTAGTAGCAGCTGACATATTACGTGTTGATTAATTTTTTAAATGTTTCCAATGCCCTTCCCGATAGCAACGCATCTTTTGCCTTTTCAAAAG
>JBBRKB010000246.1:0-6195 GCA_038218385.1 Cytophagales bacterium
CCATTATCGATAAGTCCAAAGAAAGAAGGCGTATCGCCTTCCATGATATAATCAAACTTAACATAGTGGCTACCTACGGACCATGCCCTTCTCGGATATTCGCGGCCAGCCATGGATTGTCAACGAGATCAAAATGTAAGTGTGGGCCATTCTTGTACCACCGGTCACCGGCAATACCTGTCCAGGTTGCCCTGTAATATTCCGCCCCCGAGTCTCCGGCACTGGCATCCACAATATAAAATAGTTCAGGAAAGTTTTGCCGTATCCACTGACCAGAAAAATCCTGATCAGAAATTGTATAAACTCTAATCTTTGAAACAAACTTCTTAACGGCTTCCGGCTTTCTTGTTTCACGCACTTTCCAAAGCGCCTGAGCCAGACAATTCGCTCCTCCCCAAACTGAAACCCAGAGTGGTCTGTCATCAGCTTTATCTACTGCAGCAATTAACAACGCTGAGCCTGGTGAATCTTTACCTTTCCCTACCCCGTCCATACCAAACATCGGAAGGTGCTCGGACACCACACCGAGAAGATATTCAGCAGAAGGATAGCCCTTCGCATGTTTATCCAGATTCTGTTTTACTAATCCATAACTCTTAACCAATTCTGCTATTTTGTCTTTCCGTGTCTGTGTTTTTAAATGCGTAGACGTTGTCGCCACAATACCTTCAATATCATACTCATTTGCATAAACAAGAAACCGGACAAGTGACTCCTGATCATCAGGCTCATTTGTAATATCAGTAAGTACAAAAATCCGTTGCTTTACCGATTCTTCAAATTGCAAGGGTGATTGCGCGACAACAAATGAAGTGATTGTTGACAAAGGATTAAACTCAAGTATTTCATCATTCTTATTTTAAGGTTAGGTACGTGGTTTATACGGTGAATTTCTATTTTACATCTTGGGTGGTTCTTAAATACGCTGTAAGGTCTACAATTTCTTTATCTGTCAGGGTTTCCAAAAGACCTTGCGGCATCATGGAGACAGGTGTCACTTCACGCGACTGAATCGTTGATTTATTAACAATCACAGCATCCTGGCCTACGATGCGCAGGGTAACTTGTCGTTCGTTCTCTGACACAACGTTGCCGGAATACGTTCGCCCGTCACGTGTAGTCACCACAACCAGTTTGTAGTCATCCTGAATTTCGGCACTCGGCTCAAGAATATTAAGCAATAAATAGTCAATATTGGATCGGTTTGAACCCGTTAAATCCGGTCCTATCTTACCACCTTGACCATACAAAGTATGACAACTTCCACACGTACGCTGATAGATAACTTTTCCGTTTTTGAGGTCGGCAGCCTGCAGCGATTTTTCTGAAAGCACAGCCTTATATTTAGAATATGTTTTGGCATCATGCGGAACCTCATCGATCGGTCCCCATATTTCAACAAAACCACTACCGACCACGCGCCGCAGCTGACGTGCTACGTTAGCCGGAATATCACGCTTGGGAATTATCTTATTCTTGATCGATTGTGCTAACAGCCAACCGTATTGCGGACGTGATGATAAAGTAAGTATTGCCTCCTGCTTTTCCTCAGTCGTAAGGTCCGGGTATTTTTTGATCAGAAGTTCTCCCAATGACTTATGGTCAAACCCTGCGACGGAACGGATAACATCCAACCGTAAGCTGGCGTCATCGAACAGTGAAGGTAGCTCTTTTACAAGTTCCTTCCTTTGCTGCGCTGTAAGTGCCTGCAGTGCTCGTCTCCGCTGGTCAGTTGGAGCATTTTTATTTTTCAAAGTAGCCAATGAACGCTGGGCAGCTTCTGTATCGCCAAACAATTCTGAAATATTCTCGGCAAGTCTGACAACCTTTGCCTCTGACTTCTTAAGTTTTCCGAATACATCCTTCCAGCTGGTGGGAGCTTTCAGATCGGTACGGCCTTCCATCCCGCTCAACATTCCTTCTAATAAGCTTATTAGCGTTTTCGGATTGCTTTCTATCGCTTTTACGAGCAAGTCAAGTGCGTCAGCATCTACAGTTCTTCGTGCTGCATACTGAGCGACCAATAAAATTTTTGCATCGCCTGCCATATCCAACGCTCGGGAAGGATCCTTAGCCACCAGCGGTTCAAATCCAAACCAGATTAGCTTCGGCAAGTTGTGATCATTTTCATCCTCGTCATGCATCATCAGTTCTGCAGCAATCTTCCATTGCGTTTCTGTATCGACTCGCTGAAGGGCGGATGCAAGATAGAGCCGTACCACGGCTGATTTATCCTTTTTTGACATCGTGACAAACTTGTTCAATACGTCTGCTGCTGGCGCTTTATCTTCACACAGCATTTGTATTGCCCAGGCGCGTACATATTCATCGGTATCATCTAACGCATGCGCCAAAGTTTTTTCCGTAAAACCACCCGTTATATGCAAGGTCCACATGGCGCGAAGTCGCCAATCGCCATTATCATGATTTTTAAATATTTTCCGAAGGCTCTCGTGTGTATCCGATTTTAACTTTCCTTCAGCAGCCCGTTGTTGTAGAATAGTTCGAGCACGCCGGGCATGCCAGTCACTTTTACTGGTCTGCAACGCTACGAGGTGCTGATCCGACATCTTCGTTAAATCCGAGTAACGGCCATTAAAGTTTTCGGCTTTTGAAGCATTGGGGATAATCCTGAATATCCTGCCCGTCTCTGCATTCACGACTTCTTTGCCGCAGATGTCTGCATCGTGCCAGTCCAGCACATACAATCCACCATCTGGACCAATCTCCATGCTAAACCCAACCCACTGACCGTTGTTTGCCATCAGGAAATCATCTCCATGGCTGGCAGAAAAACCAGAACCTTTTGAGGTGAGCACATCCGAGAGTACCGCATGCTCATGGATATTAGCCATGAAGATTCTTCCTTTCTGATCTTCCGGAAAGGCATCGGATTGATAAATGCGCGCACCGCCGTGAGCAGACCTGTGGCTGTGGTCGGTGATGGTTCTGATATCACTGTAAACAAAAGGATTAAAATGCTGCCCTCCCTGGCGATGATAAATTCCGCCTGGAACCACATGCCACATATGAGGAATCACACACGCACTTATAAAAATTTGTCCTTTGGAATCATAGTCAATACCCCAGGGGTTACTGAAGCCATGTGCTACGACTTCAAAACGATCTTTGGTGGGATGGTATCGCCAAACACCGCCGTTAATAGGTACTCCATCTCCTTCCAGAATATCTTCGGGAAATTCATCTTTGTGTTTGTATAGCTTACCCTTACCAATTGGCTTTCTGACGTTTGATGATGTGGCAAATCCCTGGCAGCCATAGAGCCATCCATCGGGGCCCCAATGAAAACTATTGAGGGTCTCATGCCGATCGCGTATACCCCACCCCGTTAGCCTGACTTCAATATCATTCATATCTGCTACGTCATCCTTATTACGATCAGGAATGAAAAGCAGGTTGGGAGGTGACCCCACAAAAACACCATCAAACCCTATGGCTAGTGCGGCTGGAAAAGGGATGCCTTCTGCAAATACTTTGCGCTTATCGGCTATCCCATCTCCATTGGTATCTTCAAGTATAAGTATTCGACTTTGCCCCGAGTTGGCGAAACCAGAGCCTCTCGATTCGTAGTCTTTGTTTTCAGCAATCCACAATCGCCCCCGGTCATCCCAGCAAAATGCCATCGGCTGTGTCATAAGCGGTTCCGATGCCCAGGCATTAACGGTATAACCATCCTTGACAGTCATGGCTTTGACCGCTTCCTCCGGATTTAAAAAGACAGCCTCCCGTGCCTCCTGTTGTGCAATCCTCCATAATGATGCAGTATTGTACTGCGAATCGTTTCCTGTATAATCAGACCATTCTTTGGTTAATTCAATATCATTCAGCACTCCGGTATAAGCGACTATCTGGTGCCTGATCACTTCGGTTTCTCCTTTGGTGATCTTCCAGTCGGCAAGCCTGGCGCCGGCAGGTCCGATGCCTAACTGACCATCTACCCGCCAATATTGCGGAAAGCCTTTATTCTCAGGATGATCGAGGATGGCCATGTGCGCCAGATCATCGCGGCCCTCTACCTGCATACCAACATCCACCCACATCGAACGTTGGCCTTCAGCTTTTTCATTACGTTGCCGCGCTGCATTAACCACTTCTCCGTTAATACCTTCCTTCCAAGGCATACGTAAAAACAATCCACCATAATCATATTTGCCAATAGTGATATCTGATATCGCCTCACCTTTCCACTCCAGTGCGATGAGAAATTTACCCGACTTTTCACGCATCGACCAGTTTTGCGTTTCCTTCAGGATTGCATCGCCTTTCTCGTCAAGTAGATTGTAAACGGTTTGCCATTTAACTTCAGTACCTTTTGATGTAATGATATTTGCAGAGACACGCTGCCAATAATCACCTTCGGGATGATGAAAATAATCGCGACCATTTACACGTGTGAAGCCCCAATAAAGGCCTGTCTGATGTTTATGATGCCCAGGGCTATATTCGGTAAGCAAACCTTTCCCATCCGGAGCAGCAATGGGATGAATGAATGGACGAAAATCCGCTTTTGCATTTTGGATGAGGACAGGATCCTTTTCATTATTCCTGAAAACTGAAATCGTGGATGCATCTTGATCGTGCGTCAGAAATAATTCAGTTTCCACATCGCTTTCTTCGGGATCTGTTGAATCATCAGACTTTGGCGCTGCACAAGCGCTAAAAAGTATCAACACTACATAGGTAATGTAGCGTAGTCGTAGAATCAAAGTCCGCATTTCAAATACAGGTTATAGTTATAGATGAAAGTAAGCCAATTATTTTTAAATAAAAGGAATTTTTTGACCAGAATTGAAACACGCTATTCAAACTACCCAGTTTGGTATAGTGATGAATTAAATCTACCAGCGTTAATGCGGGGCTAGACAAACGATAAATGCCGGCATCAGATTTTTTTATCTCCAGGTTCTTTCCAGGCCAATAACTTGTGTGAAGAAATGAATATTGAAGTTCTTTCTTCTGATGTCATTCAATTTTGGACGCTGAATCATGACATATCCCTGAAATGAATTTTCATAAACTTTCCTTTTGATAGTAATAGCGAATGGTATTCCGGAAAGGCTGAAATCAAAACATACAATATCAATGAGTACTAGGCACCAAACTCAAGGTGCTTTATCAAAGAAGCAAGGGAAGAGACATATTTGACCTCAATTATGCCAGAAAAATTTTGAGGTTGGATATCGATCAAATCATTCTTTGATACAAAGTTTATATCGAATTTCCTACATACTTAGAAAGAGCCTTTGGGAGCAGGGGATTTTCACCGCTATTTCATGGCCGGTAGATTTTAAATACTTAATCATGGCTTTCAATTTATTTAATCGAATACAGATTGTATTCCTGGAATGTTTTTTCTTAGTCTTAAGAAAATTTCTAAACCTAGTCCAGTTCTGCAAATCGAATTGCTCGATACTCAACGTAGAAAAACATTCTAAAAGTTGATCTTGTAGATTTGATCGAGATTCTTAGTGGCTGCCGAAAATGACTTCTCATCTACGAATCGATCAAATATTTCAGTAAAGGTTCTTTTGTCCTTGCCCTTCACATCTATCTTCCGTTTGTCATTGAAGATTTGAAAAACAAGGTCAGCGGTTGGGATTTTATCTTCACGTCTTAAAGTTGAAATAATCTGTTGCAACTCATGGTATAGCAAAGAGACTTTTCCATTCAGGTGTGCAAAATTTTGATTCGTTTTTAAAACAGGCTTGTCGAAACTTCCGATTCTGAAGTCCTTCGATGGCACGGTAACTCCCGTGGCAAATGATCTTCTTCCTCTACAGTGGTAGATAAAGGACAAGCGAAGGTTTCCACTTTCAGCTTGACGGTGTGTAAGATTGATCTTCATAATAAAAAGTGACACACTTTTGACACAGTTTTTTAGTGATTACTGCTGTTCAACGGTGAGTACAAAATATGACGAAGGGCGTAAAAAGCCTGAAAAAGGCATTAATGAACATGAATGAACAAAAAAAAACCGCGTAAAAACGCGGTTTTTGAGCCCCCTGCCGGGATCGAACCAGCGACCTACTGATTACAAGTCAGTTGCTCTACCAGCTGAGCTAAGGAGGCTTTTATCTGGTGTTTCTTATTTATCACTTCCCGAGGAAGTCGTAATGAGGGTGCAAAACTAATCGTTGTCTTTTATTTTCCAAACTGCAATCAGGAAAGTGTGCG
>JBBRKB010000247.1:0-6179 GCA_038218385.1 Cytophagales bacterium
ATAGTTTCAAGGCCCGCTTATCTAAACGCTTATCCTTAAACTTGCCCATGTAAATCTCTTTTTGACTAATGATGCCCATAGTTAATAAAGTTTCATAAAATTAATCAATGGAATATATAAAAGATGTGTCCTAACCGTAGCTCTCCTGAGAGGGATATCAGAAGAGCTTAAGTCAACGACTTGGATAGCGGTACGCTCCGTGAAAAACGGTCGTGCAAAAAATCAGGAAATGGAATTGAAGTTACGCCCTTATGGCTTCAACGGGATCAAGACGTGCTGCCATGGCTGCTGGCACAATACCAGAAATTAGTCCAATGGCAGAAGAGACACCCAATCCTAAAACAATGTTTCGAACAGTTAAAACTACTTCAAGGCTACCCATGGGAATGAAGGTTATCAGATACACCAGTCCAAGGCCACCAAGGCCGCCAATTAAACTCAGAAAGATAGCTTCAAACAAAAACTGAAAAAGGATAAAGTAATTTTTCGCGCCAAGCGATTTTTGCAATCCAATGATACTGGTTCTTTCTTTCACAGACACAAACATAATGTTGGCGATACCAAAACCCCCAACCAATATAGAGAACCCGCCAATGATCCATCCGGCAACATTAACCACATCAAACAAATTACCGATAATGTTCATGATCGCTTCAGGTCTGTTTATGGAAAAATTATCGCGTTCAACAGGGCGCAGTCCGCGCTTCACTCTCATGAGCCCACGAATTTCATTTTCCAACTCCACAAGCCCGATGTCTGATTCCTTACCTTTTATACCAATCGTAGATCCAATTTCCCACGGCCTTCCCATGCCTGTAGAATACAATTTTCGAAACGATTGATACGGTATGGTAACCTGGTAGTCCTTACTGGTGATACCCAAAAAACTTTCACCTTCTTTTTTCACGGTGCCGATTACACGGTATTTCAAATTCTTGATTTTTATATCCTTTCCAATCGGATCTTCTCCATTGGGAAACAAGGCTTCCGCCACTTCAAAACCAATAATGGCCACATTGCGCCCTGACTCAATTTCATCTGGTGTAAGGTATCTTCCTTTTTCAATATTAACTTCAAAGACAACGTCATATCCCAATGAAGCGCCATTCAATTCCACATCACCAATGCTGTTGCTCTTATGTTTTATGGCTTGTCTTCCACGATCGGCAAAGATGGATATGCCCGCATGCTCTTTTAGATTGGTTTGAAGAAATTTGAATTCATTGTATGAGGAATTAGGACGGTTCATGTATTCCCACCATTTAAATTCATCACCACCTTCCGGAACAAAAGGCCATTTCTGAAGATAGACCACACCGGTGCCCAAAAAGTTAAGACTGTCTTTAATATTTTTCTCTAGCGAGTCAACAATAGTCAAAACAGATATGATGGCAAAAATGCCAATGGTAACACCCAGAAGTGATAAAACGGTACGCAGCAGGTTTGCCCTCAGCGCTTTCCAGGCGAAGATGAAACTCTCAAAAATCTGAAGAAGTGTATACATGAAGAATAGTCAATCGGGGGTTGGTCGCACAATACGGATCCAAATTACTGCTGTTGACGACCAAAACCTTGTTTTTGTTACAATTCTTAAAAACCTTTCCTGCCCTGTCGTAAATCTGGAATATTGCCTTATTTTTGCAACCTTATTTAAAAATCCCTTTATTGGGTATACTACGCAATTTTACATATGAAGCTATCAGAATTTAAATTCGAACTCCCTCAAAACCTCATTGCTTTAGAACCTTCCGATAACAGAGATGACTCCCGCCTTATGGTGATCCACCGTGATTCCGGAAAAATAGAACACAAAATATTTAAAGACGTTGTCAATTATTTTGAAGAAGGCGATATGATGGTAGGGAACGACACGATGGTTTTTCCTGCGCGTCTATACGGCCGAAAAGAAAAGACTGGTGCCAAGATTGAAGTTTTTCTGCTTCGTGAGCTAAATGCCGAAATGCACTTGTGGGATGTATTGGTAGACCCGGCTAGAAAAATACGTGTAGGCAATAAGTTGTATTTTGGAAATGGCGACCTGGTAGCGGAAGTTATTGACAACACAACATCACGTGGTAGAACCATCCGTTTTCTATTTGATGGTGACTCGGAAGCCTTTGACAAAGTAGTGGAGGCATTGGGTGAAACACCCTTACCGAAATACATTAAGCGTAAAATCAAACCAGAAGATAAAGAGCGCTTCCAAACTATTTATGCAAAGAACAAAGGTGCTGTATCTGCCCCTACTGCTGGTCTTCACTTCACCAAGCAATTATTAAAACGCCTTCAAATAAAAGGTGTTGACATGTCTTTCATCACCCTTCATATTGGCCTTGGCACATTCCGCCAGGTAGATGTTGAAGACCTCACCAAACATAAAATGGATTCCGAAAACTTCATTGTTGGGCCAGAGGTAGTAGAGACCGTAAACAAAGCCATTGAAAGCAAGAACCGCGTGTGTGCCGTGGGTACTACATCCATGCGTGCCTTGGAATCTGCCGTATCGGCTAATAACCGCCTGAAAGTAAAAGACGGGTGGACTGATAAATTTATTTTCCCGCCATACGAATTTAAAATCTGCAATTCCATGATCACCAATTTCCACATGCCTGAGTCAACGTTGCTCATGATGGCCTGTGCTTTTGGAGGATATGACCTGGTGATGGAAGCCTACAAAGTAGCGAAGAAGGAAAAGTACAAGTTCCTTACCTATGGTGACGCTATGCTTATTCTATAAGCGAATACGTTAAAGCGAATTCCTTTTACGGGCATTTGATTTCTTGAAGAAGTTTCATAGCACTGAAACTTCTTGCCCTCTATTTTATTTTGGATTAAAATTCCTTCCTGTTTCCTATAGAATTAGCTGCATAGATTACGTTTCGATTAATTCTTTATGCATCACAAAGAATTTTAAATTCATACTTTAGCGAATGTCTAGGAAAGTTTAAAATCCAAATGACAAGCCAATTGTTTCCGAAAGAATGAAAGAATATGCACTCATCGTTGCAGGCGGAAAAGGGACACGCATAAAAAGTAAAATCCCTAAACAGTTTATTGAACTAAACGGACTGCCTGTGCTTATGCATACGCTTAATGCGTTTTATCGGTACAGTACAACCCTTACCATTATTCTGGTGTTGCCCGAAACTGATTTTGAAACATGGCATGTGCTCACAGAAAAATATAATTTCAAAAAAAACATCATACTACAGAAAGGCGGTGACACACGCTTTCAATCCGTCAAGAATGGTTTGTCGCTTTTGAATGAACCCGGACTTGTGGCCATCCACGATGGGGTTCGGCCTTTGGTAAGTGAAGATATTATCGGGGCATCTTTTCGTCTTGCAGCAGTTCATCAATCGGCCGTTGCTGCTGTGCGCTTAAAAGAATCTATTCGCATGACCGATCAAGACACTACCATAGCGGTTGACCGTTCACGCTTTCGCCTGATTCAAACGCCACAGACATTTGCGGTTGACTTGATCAAAAAATCATATGAAATAAAAGAAGACCCAAGCCTTACAGATGATGCAAGTGTAGCAGAGCGATCGGGTCACACCATTTCATTGTTCGAAGGAAGTTATGAGAACATCAAGATCACAACAGGAGAAGACCTTATCATTGCGGAAGCCCTTATGAAACAAAAAAGCTGACCACAGCCAGCTTCTTGTAAATGATAATCAATATCTAATACTCGTCTTCATTAAAGAAGAAGTCTTCTTTGGTTGGATAGTCTGGCCAAATTTCTTCAATACTTTCGTAAGGCTGTCCATCGTCTTCAAGTTCCTGAAGGTTTTCAACCACCTCTAAAGGAGCACCTGACCGTATAGAAAAATCTATCAATTCATCTTTGGTAGCAGGCCAAGGGGCATCCTCTAAATAGGAGGCAAGTTCAAGTGTCCAATACATAATTTTACGCCTTTATTTTTCGCAAAAATAGGATTTAATTGATCAAATCAAACAAACCGAGTTCTTTCTTTAGGAATGGTCAATTCAGGTTTAAATAGCCGCATTTTAGTTTGCCAAAAGTTAGATGTTGCGCAACCACACGCTGGAAATCCAAACATTATTTTACCATATTTGCCGCTTCAACGATTGCAACTATGAGTGACGAAAAAATAATTTTCTCCATGACGGGGGTGAGTAAAATCTACCCGCCTAACAAACAAGTTCTCAAAAATATTTACCTGTCTTTTTTCTACGGCGCCAAGATTGGCGTACTCGGTCTTAATGGGTCAGGTAAATCTTCTTTGCTCCGCATCATTGCAGGCATCGATAAAGAATTTCAGGGAGATGTAACATCTGATCTTAGTTATTCCGTAGGCCTCCTTGAACAAGAGCCACAATTGGACAAATCCAAAACAGTAAAAGAAGTAGTGGAGGAAGGTGTGAAAGACATCGTTGACCTGCTAAAAGAATTTGATGCCATCAACGAAAAGTTTGGCGACCCAGCGGTGATGGAAGACCCTGACGCTATGGACAAACTAATCCAAAAGCAAGGGGAAATTCAGGAAAAACTCGATGCCACCAATGCCTGGGAATTGGACCACAGACTTGAGCGTGCCATGGATGCCTTGCGTTGTCCTCCACCCGATGCAAATGTTGCACACCTTTCGGGAGGAGAAAAAAGACGCATCGCCCTTTGCCGATTGTTATTGCAACAACCTGATGTGTTGTTATTGGATGAACCTACTAACCACCTGGATGCAGAATCTGTGCAGTGGCTGGAACAACATTTAAAACAATATCCCGGTACCGTTATCGCGGTAACCCATGATCGTTATTTCCTTGACAATGTAGCGGGATGGATTTTGGAACTCGACAGAGGAGAAGGTATTCCATGGAAAGGAAACTACTCATCATGGCTTGACCAAAAACAAAAACGACTTGCCGCTGAAGAGAAAACAGAATCGAAACGCCAAAAAACATTGGAGCGTGAGCTTGAATGGGTACGCATGAACCCGAAAGGAAGACAAGCAAAAGCAAAAGCCCGCTTGGGTGCCTACGAAAAATTATTGACACAAGAAACGAAAGAGCGCGAAGAGAAACTTGAACTCTTCATTCCGCCTGGGCCACGATTGGGAAATAAAGTGATTGAAGCCAAAGGCGTAGCAAAAGCGTATGGTGATAAACTTCTATACGAGAACCTCACCTTCTCCCTGCCGCCAGCGGGCATTGTTGGTATTATCGGACCCAATGGTGCTGGTAAAACCACACTTTTCAAAATGATTACCGGTATTGAAAAACCCGATGACGGAACTTTTGAATTAGGCGAAACGGTGAAGATCGCGTATGTAGACCAGGAACATGATGACCTGAAGCCTGAAGAAACCGTGTGGCAAGCCATCTCAGGTGGTAACGAACTTATGGAGTTAGGCGGAAAGCAAATGAACTCACGAGCCTATGTTGGCAAATTTAATTTCAACGGCACGGACCAGCAGAAAAAAGTAAAAGAACTCTCTGGTGGAATGCGAAATCGAGTGCACCTCGCTATTGCCCTTCAACAAGGCGGCAACCTCCTGCTATTGGATGAACCTACAAATGACTTGGATGTAAACACCTTACGCGCCTTAGAAGAAGCACTCGAAAATTTTGCGGGTTGCGCCGTTATCATCTCCCACGATCGCTGGTTCCTTGATCGCGTTTGTACGCACATTCTTGCCTTTGAAGGAGACTCACAAGTGTATTGGTATGAAGGTACCTTTAGTGAGTATGAAGAGAACAAGAAGAAACGCTTAGGCGATGATCAACCCCATCGGATACGGTACAAGAAATTGGTGAAGTAAGTTGGTACAGTCTCCAAGAATCCAAGTGATTCAACAAGCGACCCTTTCCACTAGGGAGTGTCTATTTTTCTACGTTCCTGAGTATGCACTTTTAAAAAATTAAGGAGTCCCCCGTTCCATTCAACTTTCTTAGGTTACCATTTACCGTTTTAAAGATTAATTGATCATGAAAACATCACAATCGAATATTTCTTTTTTTCACCGATTTGATCTACTTTTATAGCAAAGTGATGATGCGAAATTACATTTTTTGAAGCCCGCGACCCTCTCTAGTATTGACCCTCTCTAGTATTGACCCTCTCTAGTATTGACCCTCTCTAGTATTGACCCTCTCTAGTATTGACCCTCTCTAGTATTGACCCTCTCTAGTATTGACTAGTATTGACCCTCTCT
>JBBRKB010000248.1:0-6158 GCA_038218385.1 Cytophagales bacterium
TCTTATTGGTGTAATGAAAAACGCGTCTCCTTTAATTCCTTCAAAAATTTCCGAGTAAATACCACCCATAACGGGATGATTTCTCATCTCCAAATGATTCACTCCCAAAGCTTCTATGCGTGTGGCATTGCCAGACCAAGGTGAGTTGTAACCTGTCTGTGAGGGTGCTTTTATGAAGCCATCGCTTTGGCCGTTTACTGGGCTGTAAAAAGTGTAGTTAACGGCGTGCGTGCTTTGCTGTTGGCAATACATATATTGCTCATACGTTGCCTGGCCTCCAGCGTAAACGCTCAGGCACTGGTTAAGTTGATTGTAATCAAGTACCTGCGAGGTGGTGGTGATAGTTGCCGGAATACTGGCGCCAATAATATCATTCCATCCGCGTTCACTTTCATCTTTTAGCCAGTTGGCACTTGCCGCCCATCCGTCTGCATGCCAAGCAAACCGAATAGCATCCCACGGTTGGGTAATGACCTTAGCCAGGCTAACCAATTTAAAAGTGTTGCATACATCATAGGCCTGCTGGGTGGCATCTACCAGTCCACCATCACCCTCATTGGCAGCGATTCCAGCAATGCGCCAGAGCACAGGGCTGTTTTCATTACCATAGATGTGAATTTTCGGCATCACCGATGCAGCCACTCGCATTCCGTTGTTCATATAGGCACTGCCTTCTGCCAAGTCAGCTGAGGTGGCGTTACCTTGCATGATGTTTAGCACCAGGTTGATATTGCGTTCGGCAAGATCTTTAAAGAAATGGCCTGTTACTGCGAAAAGTGTTCCCTGTGTAATTCCAAATTGGCGTCTTGGCCCTCGCAGTACTTTGTCCAATCCATTTGTGATAAAGCCTGCTATCTGTCCGTTTGCCAGGTTGTTTGAGACCCTCGCGCCATCCATGGGTGAGCCTGCCGTAATTATTCCACCAAAGGGGTTGGCTCGGGTTCGTTCAATATGGCGGGCCACTACCCCTCCGGTGCTATGGCCAAAAATGATGGTTCTGTTATTGGCTGGTGTAGGCACTTGTGCAGCAAAATTAGCAACACCATTGGTAGAGGTATAGGGAAGATTGCTGGTTGTTGTCATGCGTCTCTCCTGATTAAAAAGTGCCTGCCACTGTTGCCATTGTGTATTGTCTCCGCCAAGGCCGTGTACATAAATGGAGCCGCGGTCTGTTTGTGCCGAGCTTGTATTACTACTTATTAACAACAGGAATAAGTATATTGAAATAGTTAGCGTTATCTTTTTCATGTTAGTTGATGTTTACGGTTGCCACAACATTTTCAAAATAAATATTTGTTTCTACTTTTCGTTTTGCGCCTGTAACGGGATCCTTATCCCAGCTTTGCATGTAGATGGTCTCCGGCACAAGCCTATTATCCATATTGAGTCTATACTTGTAGAAAGCCTGGCATACAATTTCTTCTTGTTGATCATACAAAGTGGAACCGATTAAAATACCTAGCGATGTGTTAAAAATATCAACGGTGGTAAGGCTATCACTTTCATTGGTTTGTCGTGCATTAGCGACAGCGTTTTTCCCATTTCCAGAGCGCACGCTAACAAGGTTGCTTCCCAATTCACTAACAATAGAACCTTTAGCCTTAGCATTGGCCAATAGAAGTTTTACGTTGTCTGCGGTTTTAACTCCCATCACAGAAAAAATTACATTGGGGTTTTCTTTGACGTTCGTCACCACCTCAATGAACGAAGAAACCGGAACTTTGTGCTTAAACAAAAGTGAGTCGTTATGATCGTAAAAACTACCCATACCCGTTCGGTCGATGCTCGTTGTTAATACTTTTGGGCGATTATTGGGAGGTGTCTGATGATGAACCGTTAAGTCGTGTATGGGCTTTTGCTTTTCCATGCGCCATGCCGAAGTGCCATCTTCATAGATATTCACTTGCACTTTGCTTCTTTCCGAAAAGGCTATGCTTTGTATTTTCTCTTGAGTGGTTGCGTCTTCTGCATTTTGAAGAGTAGGCAAGGTGAGGGTTTCGACTTCAAAACTTAGATCAACAATGCCTGACCGCTGTGCTTCAGCATGAGAATTGTCAACTTCAAATTCTTTTTGACATGCACTTACGATTAAGGTAAGAATTGCGTAGGCGAAGAACGTCATCCAAGAGCATTTTCGATTTTGGATAACGTTAAACCTGTGAGAGAGTGTAATTGGTCTTTTTTCATAAAAGTAGGGGTTTTGTTTGTTTTTGATTTACATGATATGATTTCTATTTATAAGCGACTTAATTGACTACACAAAAAGGCATCGTGTTTTAAGTTATTCATTAATCCTAATCCCAACATCACTTCATTTTCCTATTACCAACTCAATGTGCCTTTATTTTATTACAATTCCTAATGAAGGATAAATACCCAATTTTATTGGAAGAGGTTCAAGACTCCTACACTCAACAGATCAACAGAGAAAATAAAATACTCTGTATTAACTTTAATTTAGCAAGTGAGCATTTCATTACTGAGGAATTAACACCCCAAAATGTATATTTACAAACCCACACCAAACACTTTGTATTATACGCTAAGGAGTTGTGGGGAACTATAACGCCATGTAAAATGAATATAAAAGCATGGCACATAGTTTTCTTAAAGCGACATTAATAATGCTCACTAAACAAATCGAAAATAATGCTACCCATTAGAAATTCATCCCTACTTATTATGCTGGTTGTGGTTTTGATCGGCGCCTTTGGTTGTAAAAGCAAGAAGAAAGCAATGGAGGCTGCTGCTGCCGAAAAGGCTCGCGTAGAGCGGGAATCTGCTGAACAAAAACGTCAGGCAGAAGCCTTGGCCAAGAGGGAAGCTGAAGATAAAGCAAGATGGGAAGAAGCACAGCGGGCGAAAGAAAACGAAAACAAAATTAGTACACCAAAGGCAAGGCTCGGCCAGTATTTCGATGCTGTAACGGGTTCGGGCAATGTCGCTTCAGCCAACTCCAGCATCAACGAAGCCCTTAGCATGTTTGCTTCGCCCAATACACCTGTGTTGATCGTTATAAGTGAGGAAGGTGGCATGAAGGATTATGACAAACCCACTACCATCAAAGATTATTTAAACTATCTGAAAGATCAGAAAAAGAATATGAATTCGATATCCAATATTGTATCGGATAGTAACGGTAAAATTACAGAGCTGGAGCTACGAAAAAATTAGTGCCGTACCATACTTATATTTTGATTTCAATTTTTTAGCTATCACATTTAATCGTAACCAAATGATGAACATACTTAGTAAACTAAACCTGCTTTTAATTTTTTGTTTGGCACTCACCATAACATTATCAGCGCAGACGGCGGAGATTAGCCCAAAAAGAAAACAGGCTATCGATTCACTTGCACTGGAAAAAGTGCGTGATCTGAGCAAATACATAAGCATTATTGGAAATAAAAAAACAGCTTTCTCCGAAGCCACACGTGTTATGGACAGAGCTGAAGAACTGTTTTCACCAGGCAGTGAAATGGGCGTCTCTTCTCTCACCAGCAAAGAAGTAAACTATTATAAAGTGCGAAAATATTTTGAACGCTTGATGGCGCTTAACTATGATCGTGTAAATATCAAATGGTACGACATACATTATATCAGCGATCTGGAAAGACAACCCGATGGCAAGTATGTTGGTGTGGTGACGGTCTATCAACGTTTTGAAGGTGAGTCTGACGATGGATTGAAATATAAAGACACTACCAAAAAGGACATCACCATTTATGTAGAAAGGAAAAAGACGCAAATACAAGGAAGAACCATTGAATTCTGGGATGTGCTTTTGGGTGATATTCGAGTAACGGAGACTAGTAAATAATACCTAACAGAGCATTTGTGCTGAAATACTTTTTTGTAATTCTGTTTGCTGTCACAGTGCGTTCTCTCACCGCGCAAATTGTGGATAACATAGGTGACGAGAGTAAACTCTATGCAGAGTCGAAGCAGGTAAACCAGTTCTTCCGAAGGTTCAATGGTGAAGAAAGTGAAAAAGGTGACCGTTACTATGCTGGAGATAAGCAGTACAGAAACATCAAGCTAAGGAAAAAATACCTGGGGATATTATTTGACGAATCCAATAAAGGAATAAGCGAATCCCTGAAAGCTGAATTTGTTAAAGATGTTCTTGATAAAGGTGATGCTGCCGTTCTCGACTTCCATGATGCTCATTGGTTTTCGGAAGTACAATCCAATTTTACGATGAATGGAATGCCTCAGCCGATCACACTTTATATGGAATTAGAAAAAGATCACCAGGGATATAAATGGGTTATCAACAAAGTGCATGCAGATATGTTTGATCGTTATTTTGAACGAGACACCACAAAGATCGGCAGGTTTCTGCATCCCCTTAGCCACGAGTTAGATTTTATGAACTTGAGAAAAGCGTTTGAAAAAAATGATAGCATAACTCAATTTGCTATAAAGAAGTTTAGACCCGATCACCTTTCCCTTTTTTTATATGAAATAAAGAAGGCAAACTTGAAATTTAAATCCGTTGACAATGTTACCTTTCATTTTTTTCAAATTGAGGGCTGGTATTTTGAACTCTCCCAATTCAATCGACCGGGATATAATACGGGCTGGTTAATTTCAAACCTGGTTAAATTAAATAATGATTCGGAAAAGAAACTAATGTTGGATTACGTCCATAAATAATTTAGCATTGAAAACGATAGCAAGCTTTGACTTATGAGACAGACGTTGAAAGGGTATAGATGGTGGCTTTCTTTTTTTTCTTTACTGCTTGCATTGTCTGTGAATGTTGATGCGCAGACGAAGAAAAAGTCTGTACAAATACCAGCACCAAAAACGGAAGCACCCAAGAACAAGAAACCTGTAAACATTGCGGAAGATGAAAAGCGCGTAAAAGATATTATTGATTTCCTTCAGTATCTTCTAAATACACTTGGCAGCAGCAGTACATCAACGCGTGATAAAGAGGTGATGGCAAAGGAGAGCTATTCCAAAATATTCAAGGATGGAAAAGTGCAAATTGAAGATGACCTGGATGCAGAACGTGTGGTGGTAACCAACAAAGATGTTGTCCCCTACCTCAAAGATGTGGACTTTTTTTTTGAGAATGTAAAGTTTGAGTTTACCATTGAAGACATCAAAAGCAGCACGCTTCCCAATGGGGAAATCTTTTATAAGGTATCCACGAGAAGAATCCTTACCGGCACTACTACCGAAGGAATGAAAGTCTCCAACACCATTCCCCGTTACATTGAAGTGAATTATAATGCAACCGATCAGGATCTTAAAATTGCTAGCATCTACACACATGAACTTAACCAAACTGAAGCCCTAACAAATTGGTGGAAGGCGCTTTCATTAGGTTGGAAATCCGTGCTAACCAAAAAACTTCCTCTGGCCAATCTTGTAGATAGCATTCAGATCGATGACATTAAACTGATAACGTCTATTGAAGAACTTGATTTAAGCAACAATACCACTATTCAAAACATTGAACCCCTTGACAGACTGCCGAATTTAAAAACGCTAAACCTTTCAGGTGCAACCATTGATGATCTCACTCCCCTTCGTAACCTCACCGAATTGGAAACATTAGATATTTCATATACTGATGTTAATGATATTTCACCCTTGAAATATGCCAACAAACTCGTGCATTTTAACATGAGTCATACTAATGTTACGGACATAAGCACGATGGAAAAAATGACATCCTTAAAAGACGTTAACCTTAGTGAAACAAAGATTTTAGATTTTTCACCACTTGCATTTTTAACTGTATTGGAACATGCCGATTTAAGCCGCACAAAAATCACACACCTCATGTCTTTTGAAAATTTACTGAACCTATCCGAATTAAATGTTTCAGCTACGAGTATTATTGATTTAAGTCCACTGAAAAATCAGAAGCATTTAAAACAATTGAAAATAGACAGCACGTATGTGAGCAATGTGCAAGTACTAGAGGGAATGGAAGACCTTGAAGAACTACATGCAAATTACACCTCTGTAGCAAATCTAATACCTCTGGTTAAATTAGCCCATCTTAAAAAAGTATATGTTGATCATACGCGCGTTGATAAAATGGAAGCTGATAAATTTCATTTCATCAACCCGAAAGTGCAAATCATTTTCGCATCCGATGATTTAAAAACATGGTGGGCAGCGCTTCCCTCCGATTG
>JBBRKB010000249.1:0-6158 GCA_038218385.1 Cytophagales bacterium
ATCGGAGCAATTAATTACCCTGTATAACACAGCTCAAAAGATTGAAGCATTTTTTCAAAAGCCCATGGATGTGGAGTTTGTGTTTGATGAGAAGAATCTCTTTGTTGTTCAGGCACGTCCAATTTCGGTGAGGATCCCTGAAGTTATTGTTTACGACAACTCAAACATTCAGGAGAGCTACTGCGGAGTTACCACGCCCCTGACTTTCAGTTTCGCGAGTCGGGCTTATGCCACGGTCTACCGCCAAACCATGCGTACCCTTGGTCTTAGCAATCGCACGATCAACGGAAGCGAACACATCATTCAAAATCTGTTAGGACTTGTAAAAGGACGGGTTTATTATAACATCAATAACTGGTACAGAGGTCTCCAACTCCTACCCTCTTTTAAGCAGAATAAAGCTGACATGGAAAAAATGATGGGGCTAACTGATCCTGTCGAATTCGTAAAAGATGTAAGTAAAGGCGTGTTAGAAAAATTCACGATGCTACCACGTCTGGTATTAAATCTTGCGAGGTTGCTTCTCGCCTTTCGTAAGCTTCCGAGTGATGTAAAAAACTTTTTGGTGATGTGTCAATCTTATTCAACTTCATTTTATAAACTTGACTTCAATTCATTTGAAGTTGATGACCTGTTGGGGGAAAAGAAAAAGCTCGATGCATCGTTGCTTGAGCAATGGACCGTGCCAATTGTCAACGACTTTGATGTGATGATGCGTAATGGCGCAGTGACCCGGAAACTTCAAAAGTGTGGAATCCAAAACCCGGATGAATTCCTTCGATATTACTTGTCAGGTAATGAAGCCTTGGCTAGTCTGGCGCCTGTCAGGGAACTCCAGGCTTTAGCCCTTGAAGTAAAACAAAATACATCACTTCACACCTTGGTCGAAACATTACCAAATGATGTGCACCATGTTATTGCTGAAAAGCATCCTTCTTTCTTTAAAAAAGCAGTTGAGTACATTAGTAAATATGGCGATCGCACAATCGGAGAACTAAAGCTGGAAACCGAAACCATGCGATTGAATTCTCGCATATTTTATAAATATCTTCAGAACTTAGTTAACGCCGACTCTACTGCCATCGTAGGCGGTAAACTCCGTGAACAAGCTATGGAAAATTTAAGCGCTGCCTTCAAAATGAAGACCTCCCATTCTAGGCGCATACTTCTGAAAAATGTGAATGCCCTTCATGCTGCTATCAATCGCAGAGAAGCAATGCGATTGGAACGTTCGCGACTGTTCGGAATGTATCGCCATATTTTTTTGTCAATCGGTGCGCGATTTGTAACACTAGGTTTCTTGGATGAAAAGCAGGATATCTTTTACCTTACCGAGCCTGAGATCATGGCGCACCAAACAGAACGAAATGAATTTAAATCCCGCGTGCTTGAAAGAAAGCGTGAGTTTGAATTATATAAAAAGGCAACCGTTCCTTCACGCGTCATCATCCCCTATCCACCTGTAGAAACAAACATACATGAGGGAACGGACGGTATTTTAAGAGGCACCGGATTACGGAATGGTTCTGTTGAAGGAGAAATCATGATCGTACATGATGCAAGCGGAGATCTCAATGTAAATGGTAAAATACTTTGTGCGCTCCGTACAGATCCAGGCTGGGCACCGTTGTTCCCAGCATGTAAGGGCGTGCTGATTGAAAAAGGTTCATCACTCTCCCACTCCGTAATTCTGCTTCGTGAATTAGGCATACCAACTATTATTAACATTCCCAACCTCACCGTACGCCTGACGTCTGGAGACCGCGTCCGAATAAATACTGACGAGGGAACCATTGAAATCCTGAACCATGCAGCCGATTAGAAGAATCACCTACGCAAACGTTTTGCCCGAAAGTTTTTTTGAAATTCCAAAATCAATTTATGCAACATTGCCATTTTCCTTATCAGAAAACGAACAGGCGATCACTGCCTTGTTCGAGTACGAATCTAAACGGAATGATATTGTTATTTACACGGATCATGAACGGGTGAGATTGGTCGGGATATTTCCTAAAGATTCAAGTGAAGCCTTCTTCGGATTTTGGGAAACCACAAATGACTTTGATCGAAATTATAATGCCTTCCAATTACTTCTGGAAGATGCGCGAAACATGGGGCGGCAGGAAGTGATTGGTCCAATTAATTTCTCAACCTATCAATCGTACAGGCTACGGCTTGGAAATCCATCGTGGCGCAGGTTTGACAAAGAACCCATAAACCCGTTGTACTACCCAGATCTTTTAATGAACCTTGGCTTCGGGAAACATTTGCTTTTCGAGAGCCGCATGATAAGGGAGACAGATATCCCGAAAGTTTATGTAAACAAACGCAATTTGCTGGAGAACTTTAAAGAACAATCTCTTGCGTGCATTCCACTCACACCAGAAGCGTGGCAAAACCATCACGCTGAGATTTTTGAATTGACTCATACAATCTTTAGCGCAAATCCACTTTATAGTGCGATCTCTTATGAACAATTTTCAGCATTGTATAACAGAGACTTTTCATTAAAGTTGTGCCCATATTCCTCTGTACTTTTCAGAGACGGCGCGCATGGTCAGCTAATTGCTTTTAGCTTTTGTCATCCGAACTATGCAGGCCATGGAACACCTGAAGACGGAGAATATGTTTACGAAAGAGACTTTCCAAGCTTGAAGGAAAAGACACTTTTAGTAAAATCAATTGGCGTGCACCCCGGGTTCCGGCAACGCGGATTGATGAACGCCCTTGGTGCTTATAGCATGCTTTCTTTTAAAGACCTATACAAACATGTAATCTTTTGCCTGACACGTACTGACAATGCCTCGAATAATTTCACCAATGATTTGCCTTTTGAAAAAGTAGACTATGCCTTGTTTTCTAAAAAGGTTATTTAAAAAATTGTGAATTCGTAAGCAAGTCAAAATAGCTTTCCACCACGCGAGGAAGAAAGGGATACGGGCTAATGGTGTGAGCCATCATATACATACCAAGGCGATGTAATCCAAAATCCAGCGCCGCGAGCTCACTCTCATATTGGAAGCGGACTGCGTCGGCAAAATAGGGAACATGTTTTTCCATTTCACTCCGATAATGTTCCATATAATACGGTCGTAAGTTGTAGCGATCCTTATCAAGAACAAAACATAAAAACTCAACAATATCATACTGAGGAATATGGAACGTGCAAAGTTCCCAATCATAGAGACAAAGCGCTAAGCCATGGCCGTTATTTTTAAAACAAACATTCCTTGGATTGAAATCATTGTGGATAAGTGTTTTGGGAGCGTGCTCCAGATGCTTCCAATATTCTGGTATACGCGCAATTGCTGATGCAAGTAATTTTGTACGGCTCGGTGTATAGAGATCCGGAAAATTCAGTGCTGCATTATCTAACAACGATTTAAAAACGCCACTTAAGTTAGTCATCATCTGCAACGAGGGCTTATCGGTCCAGTAGCAATCTGTCAGCGGAAGACTTTTGTTATAATGTTTAGCATGCCATAGCGCAATCTGAGAAAGAGCAGCTTTGATATATTCATCAGTGAATGCTTCAGGAGCCATTACACTGTTGAGTAACACGCTATCTTCCAAATGTTCCATCAGAATGACATAGTCGTCATTGGCAAAATCTGTTTCTACTCCGTAGATTTTCGGAGTGAGTGACGCAGGTAGCTTCTGGTAAACCTCCTGCTCTTTTACATGTGTAAACTTAAATCCTGTTTCTTCCTCCGAAGACTGATAAACACTTGGCAGTTGCCCACCACACATCGATGCTAATCCGCTGAGCATTTTAACAACTTCGGCACCGGGTGGCTTAACTTTCATAACCATTTTCTCAGACTTCACCGTATCGTTTTCTTTATAGGTAACACGCAATCCAAAATGACCAATGGTCCGCTCAGTTTGCCCTGAAGAAAGTGCAACAAGAATGCTCGCTGAGTTATCAACAGGGATACGTTCGACTTCAAGAACCTTTAACTGCTGTCCCGGAGAAAAGTTATTCATCAAATTCTCTATAAAAGGTGCACTGCAATAAAGTGATTCAGAGGCTATCATAAGTTGTATGTTTTGTTTTGCATTGCGCATGCATTTTTAAAGTAAAAACATGAGGAGGGATTTTGATTAAGTAAAACGGAATCAAATGGTGCATCCGGTTCACTGTCAATTTGCTCTTGGAGCAGGTTCCAATAAACAAATCGTAATGACGCGCTCCGTTTAGCGAGTCCACGACAGACAGTCATGAACTCCGCACGCGAGGCGTATTCAAAAATATTAGACAAACTCGCTTTCGTAATATTCGCCGCATTTGCAGAAAGGAGATACTCAATCGCTTCCGCATTAACAATTCTTATTTTATCAAGATTGCTTTTTATGGTTTCAAAATTTTTTGACTGATAGCAAGGTGGTAAGTAATGATCAGGTTGATCTAGTCCAAAGAAAAAAAACCGAAAGTAAAAATTCTCCTTCACCAGGAAAGTTCTGAGAAACAAAACCAGTCTCTGATAAAAGGTTTCCCCCGCTGGTACCTCTGCGTACTTAAATAACTTCGTATCCCTACCCTTACTCAAATTTTGTTCATTAAAGAAATTGACAAACAAAGTGCGAAGGGGGCTTTTGTCAAGGTAATTCATGAAATAGTTATATTGTGCACTCACGCTATTAAACGTTATCAATTCCATGAGTCTGGATTTTGTTTCATCGTCAAGCAGTTTTCTGAATGATAAAACATACCGTTCAAGTTTCCCGAAAAGTAATAGCCCTTCCGGATGTGATTGAAAGTATGGTTCCCAAAATTCTACTTCTTGGTGAGAAAGGGATTTCTTCACGTTACACCATGCGCTTGTTACACCGGTTGGTTCGTGCAGTCCCAATAGAGAAGCGAAAGTAGCATAGTCGTGATTCTTGATCGTGTGGATCTTCAAAGCCAGAAGTGAATTTTGAACCGGGTTAATGTCAATTGCAGTAACACTTGACAAAGGACGAAGAAGGCTATTCAAAACGTTGCATCCGGCAGACGTTACAATCAGTAGGTGATCATCTTCACCATATTGCAAACCTGAGAAAAGGGTTTCGTAGTCTTCCCACACAATGGAGTACCTGACCTGATCCAATTCGACATGCTGAAACTCCGAATGCATTATTTTACTTTGTTATAAATTACTTTTGACTGATGTCTTTTGTCAACGGGTAGCGCTTTCCGAAAAAAGATTTCCCCAATGCACGCCTTTGAAAAATACTTTTCTAATTCGCTTCTCACTTCCTGCACGTTGACCGATCCAACAATATATATATCAAATTTCTTACGTGCGATAACAGCTACCTTCTCGACCCCTGGCAACTGAGAGAGAACATGTTCTATTTGATAGTGTTGGACACCGTCAATGACGTTTTGGTTGCCTTGCCTGGCAGTAAGTATCAGTTGACCAAGTTCATCTACGTAACCAAAGTCACCTGTTCGATACGATTTGTCTCCGGATAACATCACCACGTGCTTCCCACTGACCACTACCTCTCCTGTGTCGTAAGTTCGATCGGTTGATCTGATGGTTAATGTGTGAGTCACATCTATCATTACTTCTGTACCCGGAACTACATTTCCCACACAATATCCTTTGTCGGGAGTCTGGTACGATTCAACATGACGTATGGCGATCGGCTCAGCCTCTGAAGATCCATAAATACAATGAATTGAAGCCTGCGGAAAAAACTGTTTGAGCGCTGTATATATTCGCTCTGGCACTGGCGATCCGCCAACCCCAATTGCCAATACTGTATTGATCGTAAGTTGATCTGCTCGTAAGTAATCTATGATCTTGGTGAAGTAATAAACGTTTCCCGTCATCGTAGTGATCTTATTGCCAGTAAGCTGAGAAGCGATTTTTTCAACCTTTAAATTATGGATAGCGAATCCTTCAATATCCGGTACAACTGTTGTGATGCCCACTGTCAGGTTATGTAATATCACGGCCGGAAATAATGGAAAGTCGACTTGTTCGGGAAGCGGTGGAAAGGCGTTCTTTAACGCATCATGCTGCGCACGTAACACCGCATGACTTCGAGATATTTTTTTCGGACATGCCGTTGAACCGGAGCTAAAAGTTACTAATGCTGGTTGATGTAAGGGCACTTCTTCCGCAGCTTCCAAGGTGGTCTTCGATTCTAAGTTGTGATCATTT
>JBBRKB010000250.1:0-6155 GCA_038218385.1 Cytophagales bacterium
TTACCTCCTACAATTTCTGTTAACTCATCAAGCGAAGCTTCCTTAATTTTTTTAACTGATTTAAATCTTTTCAGTAATTTATCAGCAGTTGATTTGCCAACTCCAGGGATGTTTTCTAATGATGTAGTATAGGTGGATTTACTCCTCTTCAATCGATGAAATGTTATTGCAAACCGATGCGCCTCATCGCGGATGTGTTGAAGAAGCAACAGGCTCACAGATTTTTTGTTTAGGTGTAACGGAAGTGGATCTTCTGGATAATAGATTTCCTCCAATCGTTTAGCAATACCCGCAATAGGTATTTTTCCATAAAGATTTAATTCTTTCAAGGCCTCACATGCGCTGCTCAATTGACCTTTACCGCCATCTACTAAGATAAGATCAGGAAGTGGTAAATTTTCTTCCAATAATCTTTTGTAACGCCTGCCAACAATCTCTTTCATGGAGGCAAAGTCATCTGGTCCCACTACGGTCTTAATGTTGTAATGACGATATCCTTTTTTATCAGGCTTCGCATTTACAAAGCGCACCATAGACGCCACGGGATGGGTGCCTTGCAAATTTGAATTGTCAAAACATTCAATTATTTCTGGGGGCGCAGGAAGCCGCATGTCTTGCTGCATGATTTTAAGAATTTCTTGCGACTTGGACTGCTTTTCTCCCCGGGTCGCCTCCTTCTGTTTACGAAGCTCGAAAGCATTGCGAAGTGAGAGATCGACCAACTTTCGTTTGTCTCCAATTTTCGGAACGACAAATTCTATATCACTATAAGGAAGATCAATATCCACATTTGAAAGAATGGTTTTGTTTTTATTGAGGGACTGCTCCCGTAGTTCATGAATGCTATAGCTTAAGATTTCTTCATCGGGTTCATCAAGTTTTTTCTTTATCTCTAATGTTTTAGAATATATGATAGCACCCTCATTGATTTGAAGATAGTTTACATAGGCATATTTTGGTATGCTTGTAATCGTAAATACATCTATGTCCGTAAGCGATGTACTCACCACAACTGATTTCGCCTGGAATTTTTCCAACAGGTTTAGCTTTTCAAGATAATAGTGGGCTTTCTCAAAATGCAAGGCTTCAGATGCCGCCTGCATTTGATTTTTAAAGTATTGTTCCACTACACTTAAGTTCCCCTTGAGTATGAACTTTGCCAGTTCAATTTCTTCCAGATAGTCTGCTTCCTGTTGGAGTCCTTCACAAGGTCCTTTGCAATTGCCAATATGGTATTCAAGACAAACCTTAAATTTTTTTTGAGCAATGTTGGTGGGCGAAAGCAATAGGTTGCAGGTGCGAATGGTGTAGATTTTTCTAACTAGCTCCAATACATTTTTCATGGCGGCTACACTTGAGTAAGGGCCATAAAATTGACCTACCTTCGGATTGTATTTTCGTGTGTAGATGATGCGCGGGAAGGGCTCATTGCAGACGCAGATGTAAGGGAATGTTTTATCATCCTTCAACAGGATGTTGTATTTGGGCTGGTTTTGTTTGATCAAATTATTCTCCAGCAACAATGCATCAAACTCTGTATTGGAGAGCACATACTCAATGGCCTGTATTTCTGAAACGAGTTTTAATGTTTTCCTGCTTACCCCTAAACTCTTTGTAAAGTAACTGCCTACCCTTTTCTTTAGGCTCTTCGCTTTGCCAACATAGATAAGAACGTTGTCGGTATTATAAAAGCGATATACACCAGGGGAATCTGGCAAGTTTTGAATAACATCCTGGAGAGCACTGCTCATTCGGTCAATCAAAAGTCATTGGTAGCGTTTGGATCCCACTGCGGTTCGTTGACACGAAGGGTGTCCGAATCTTCGTAACTGTCACAATCGAGTGTAATGTCAAGACCAGACAAAGGTCTTGTGAAGGGACCCTTTTTATATTCCGAAGTAGGATCGTTATACACTTTCATCATATACTTTTCCCAAATAGGCCGGGCTGTTTTCCCACCTTGCCCGTTGATCCAACTGTCGAAGTGAATGCTTTTCTCATCACCCCCTACCCAGGCACCGGAGACCAAATCTTTGGTTACGCCCATGTACCAACCATCTGAAGCATTGTTGGTTGTTCCTGTTTTTCCGCCAATTTCATTGTCTTTTTTTAGTTCCCACGGAATGCCAACGGATGTTGCTCCGCGAATTTCAACACCGCCTTTCAACATGTAAATCATTTTGTAGGCGGTCTTTTCACTAAGTGCTTCTTTGGTTTTGGGGACAAAGTTTTCAATCACATTCCCGTTTTTATCTTCAATCCGTGTAATGTAAAACGGCTCTGTATAAATGCCGTGGTTTACGAAAGTTCCGTATGCCCCAATCATTTCATAAAGTGAGACATCATTTACTCCTAAAGATAAAGAGGGCACGGCATCCAGTTGACTTTGTATACCTACGCGATGCGCAAATTTTACTACATTCTCTGGACCCAGCCGTTGAATCATTTGAGCCGTGATACTATTGACGGATTTGGCCATCGCTTCGCGTAGGGTCATCGCTTCGCCCGATCCACGTGTGCCATCTGCATTGGGCGGCCACCATTGACCGCCTTCAGGTAAAGCAAAGCTAGGCGCGATGTCCAATAGTTTTAAACACGGGTTGTAACCATTCTCCATGGCCAATCCATACACAAAGGGTTTAAACGTAGAGCCTGGTTGTCTACGCGCTTGTTTCACATGATCAAATTTAAAATATCTGTGGTTGATACCGCCTACCCATGCTTTGATCGCGCCCGTATGTGCATCCATTGATAAGAAACCAGTGTTTAAAAATCGCTTATAATAATTTAGCGAATCCATTGAGCTGAAAAGAGTGTCGCGTTCACCTTTCCAACTGAACACACGCATGGGCTTTTTCAAATTCAAATAATACTTAACCGAATCAGAATCAGCACCATATTTTTTTACCAGATACCGATAGGCCTCAGTTTGTTTTATCCGCGACTCAAGGAATCCTTTAATTTCTTTTTTGCTGTCGTCTATCCAGGGATTTCTATTTTTCCACACGCGGTTAAATTCTGCTTGCGTTTTACTCATGCTCTCCGAGACAGCTTCCTCAGCATATTTTTGCAATCGACTATCAATGGTGGTGTAAATTTTAAGTCCCGATTCTTCAAGGTCATAGCCGTGCTCTTTGCACCATTTCATAAGATCTTGCTTAATGACAGTTCTGAAATAAGTAGCCAATCCTTCGTTTTGATTTTCAACGCGATAGTTGAGTTCAATGGGAAGGGCAGTTATCGAATCGTATTCTTCTTCCGTCTTGATGTATCCATGACGAAACAATTTCTCAAGTACCTGATTTCGTTTTCGTAAAGAGTTTTCTGGATTTAAGGCAGGATTAAATCGGGTTACAGCTTGAAGCATCCCTACAATAACCGCTGACTCCTGAACATTTAAGCTATCCGGTTCTTTATTGAAGTACGTTTCGGAAGCGACTTTAATGCCGTATGCATTGCTGCTAAACATGGTTGTGTTTAGGTACAAGGCTATAATTTCTTCCTTCGTAAAATTTTCTTCCAGGTATACAGAGATGATCCACTCCTTTGTTTTTTGAATAACCCTTCTTGGAAGACTACCCAGATTGGCCAAAAAACCGTCAAGGCCCATTTCTGCATTTTTGGTGTAAAGGTTTTTGGCGAGCTGCTGTGTAATGGTGCTGCCACCACCCTGTGAGCTATTAAACAAAATTCCTTTTATCACCCGCAAATAGGCTGGAAAATCCAAGCCGGAGTGCTCATGAAAACGATGATCTTCAGAGAAAATGAGTGTATTAACAAGATCGCTTGATAATTGATCGTACGTTACCTGGCTTCTGTTATAGGTGAAATATCTACCGAGAGAAACGCCATCAGCTGTTATTAATTCTGAAGAAAGATCGTTTTCCGGATTCTCAATCTGTTTTAAACTGGGCATGCCACCGAATAAACCGAACAAGTCGATGCTCACAGAAAACACATATAGAGGTAAGCCAATGATGATGCACAGGAACAAAATCCATATTCCTTTGACAACCTTTGGAAACCAGGGAAATGATTTTGTTAAAATGCGATCGGCTTTGTTTTTTGTCTTGGTCTTGCCCATGTTTTTTCTTAAAAAGAGTGAAGCAAATTTATCGAAATTATTCTGCTAATGCTCCATCATTTAAATGGATAAATGGCATCATGGCTAAAAATCATGGATTCTGTTTTTCATACGTTTTTACAAAAAAGCGCATGTACTCCTCGAGTGCTTTTGACTTGTAGAAGATATTAAAGTTCTCATTACTTATAATGAATTTATCGAAGGTATGTTTTTGTAAATCGGGCAGTGCTGGCAGTCGATCTGAAAATTTTTTGAAATAGGCGGAGGCAGCTTTTTCATCCTCGAAGTCGCCCACCATAGTAAGTGCATATTCTTCGTTGAGCGTCAGGTTACTGGTTTTTAACTTCATGTCTTTATAATTTGTTTTGTTGAAATCGGCAATTGCCTGTGAAGCTATTTCCCCCGTTTTATCTTTTCGCTTATATGTTATGATAAAGTAATGTTGTTCTTCCGGGGCATGGGAGAATTTTATCGCTTGTTCTTTCTTTCCACCGTCAGCATATCCGTCAGAAATTTCCAGAAGTTTTTGAGCGTAGGGTTTAAGTTCTTCGTCCGTATTTTTATCAATAAATTCTTTAAGGGCATTTTGATAATCCGCTACGGATTCAGTTTTGCCAATGATCAAGATATGGAGAAGCTCAAGATTTGGCGTGAATGCTGTTTCGCCCAGCGACATAGCCTCCTTTACCTGGGCACGTGCGCTTACAAAATCAGCATTGACGTAGTTGTCATAGGCACTTTTGTAAATGCCTTTTTGTTTTTCTGCTGCAACTCCAGATTCTTTTAAGTAATCAGGATTCACTAGAATCTTGGCGTAGGAAGAATTTGGATAGTCACGTTTGATTCTGTCGGCATACGCTTCAGCCGCTGTGGCATCTGTTTCTTTTGTGATGAGGTAGATTTTATATAAGACCTCTGCCGCATATTCAGACTCAGGAAACCGGCTTAATAGTTTTTGATAATAAATCAAGGCATTGTTCTTTTCCAGAAGGTTGAAATAATAAATGTCGCCTAATCGAAAATGGGCATCTTCTATTTTTTTTAAGGATTCACTCTTTTGTTCATCCGTGTACGGTATTTCCTCGGTCAGCTTGGCGAACTCAGCTGCGCCAGGATCAGCAGGCACTGCTTCTTCCGTTGCATTTTCTATTCCGATCACAGCCGGGTCAATAGAGAGGGCGTTTTGTTTGGCAATGCTTGGCGATGTTAATTTTAATGACCTTCGCCAGTTGTCTTCAAGCGGACGGTCTCCCCAAACCCTTTTAAACTCGTTTTGTCCTACTGCTGTTGCAGAGGGATTTCCAAAGTACCATTGGCCGGTTTCTGTGCCGGCTTCGCCTTCGTTAAAAATGTTTACTTCGTTGGATTGTAATTCAACCCGGTTGGATTTCTTTTTCTTCTTTTTCACACTTTTAGCCAGCAACTCTTCGTGCGCTTTCTTCTCTGCAAGAACAGAATCCACCCGTTGCCTGAGCGCCACAGAATCAAGTTTTGAGAGCATCAATAAACTGTCCTGCCATTGAATGGTATGTAGGTTTTTTACAAACTCGTTGAGTACTTCTTGTCTTGATTTTATGGCCGCATAGTTTTCATAATCTTTTGGCAAGGCACCGATGGCGCTATCATAGTAAGCCTGTGACATTTCATAATTCTTTAAGGTGTCGTAATAGATTTCACCTAAATTTAAATAGGCTTCCCCATCTATGCTCCTGTTGGTTCCGATTCTAATGGCCTGATTAAAATCTGCGATGGCCGGATTGATATTTTTTTGTTTCAATTCAAAAGCCCCCATCTCATAGTAGATCTTGTCTTTGAACTCTTTGTTCTTGCTGTCTTTTAAAAGCCGTTTGAATGATTTTCGCGCAGCGCTAATGTCTTTGCTACGGGAAATTTCCGCCACCTGTGCCATATAAAGTCGTGCATAAAAATCAGTTTCGTATTCGGGGTTTGTTGCGAGGCATTTTTTGTAAAAGTTGAAGGCCTCTGCTTCAAAGCCAAGCTCTTGATAGACCTGGCCGATGATAAAATAAATTCTCCCACGTCTGTCTTTACGCGTAAGAAGTGGGCTGGC
>JBBRKB010000251.1:0-6152 GCA_038218385.1 Cytophagales bacterium
TTCCAAGTCCAGAAAAACTGTGTTATCATCGGAACATGTTTTTTACGTTTCAGAACCTTGTAATTCACATTTGAAGTATAGTTCGGCAATGCTTTTACAAACTTGTCATTGCTTTTATGAATTGACGCATAGGTCTTTTCACCTTTGTAGATCAGGAATGGAGGCATTTCCTTATGTAAGTGATAAAGGGGTGAAGCTTTTTTCCACTCGCTGGGATTGGGCGTAAACGTTTTAAGATGCGAATGTCCTTCTGGTTTTTTTTCTTCCATTAAATAGCCGTACATATCCAATCCGGCAGCATCGATTAAGATTGCTCCTTTGATGGGACTTTTTATACCGACAGAATCCAGGTACTGATCGCGAAGGGAAATTAGCGCTGCTAAATGACCTCCTGCAGAATGCCCGGAGACGAATATCTTATTTCGGTCTCCACCAAATTGATCAATATTTTCATAAACCCATTTGACAGACGTTGCACTTGCATACGCCATGTCATTGAAATCACCAACAGGATTCAGCGGATAATTGATGATGACAGTGACAACTCCTTTTCTTGCCATTCGACTTCCAAAAAAACTGTAAAGGTTTTTGTTGCCTGATCTCCAGCTACCGCCATGGATGAAGATAAGAACATTCTTGTCAACGGATTTTCGAGGAGAAAATATATTAAGCGTCTGTGGAGGAATAGATCGAGCTGAATCTGTTTTCATGTAGATGATATTCTTATCCCTGTGAATACTTTTAAAAGCACATGAAGTAGTACTGATCAAAATCAGAAAAGAAATGATTCTTGTGAATGTTGTCGCTGAGGTCATAGCAAATAATGGGGCCAGATTAGTAAATTACTTTAACATGTGAATTGGATTCCGGTACATATTGAATATTCCGATGAAAGTATACCAGCATATACTCGATGACCGCTATGCCAACGCGGCCACTGTATTCACCGGCACACAGCCAATGCCAGCATCACACATGCTTGACACAACGCTCAAGTATTAAGGGCATCTCTGTCCCGACTTTCCAACCAGTCGGTAAAAAACCACTTCGGAAGATTCTTGATGGAGCCATCGAAGTCAGAGTCATTATTCCACAGAATTGACAAGAAATAATCAAACCACTATTAACCTGGCGATCACTTCGAGAGCAAAAATTTCCCAAAAACACCATACTCATTTAGAATTATAATTTATTACTTTTAAGACCATGAAATCACAGCTCATTATATTCCTACCCCTGCTTATTTTATTCTCTTCGTGTCAACGAAATCATGAATCGTCCATGAATCTAATCGGCAAAACAATTATGTATCGTTATGGTGAGAGCGTATATCATGTAACATTCGATAGCGATTCAACCATGCATTGGGAAGCGATAGCCGGTGATGAAACAGGCACTAAAGAGAACGAAACCTATGTGGCTGAATGGATTGATCCCGAGAAGTTGTATATTTCCTGGGTCGAGGCTAACGGAATTGGCGTTAGTCAGATTCTCGATTTTAGCAAAGGTAACGTACACAATCATTTGTTACAGGGGCGTGAAGTCAGCGTAAGCATGGGCGACATCCAAATCATCGATAAATGAAACATTATGAACGTAAAAGTCTTATCCCTTCTGTCTGCTTTTTTGATCCTGACAATGATTGCCTGTCAACCAAAAAAATTAAATGAGGAGCATTTGCTGGCGGGCGTATCGTCCGCGAATATCAATCCACCTATGGGTGCTTTCATTGCCGGTGACAAACAGAACCGGAAGTTCACGGCTGTTCACGACAGTTTGTTCGCGAAGGCATTAGTACTAACTCAAGGTACTGAAACAGTAGCCATCGTCACATTGGATTGTATTGGATTGTTATATCCGGATGTACTCCGCATCCGCAAGAGAGCAGCTGAACTGTGTGAGATTCCGGAAGCGCGTATTGTGGTGTCATCAACACACACGCATTCAGGTCCGGATGTAGTGGGCATTTGGGGAAGCGACTACCAGCACTCCGGTGTTGACTCAACGTATATGGTATTTCTTGTAAATACCGCAGCATCTCAAATACAGTCAGCTTTTGAAAACAGGAAGGAGGTAACAGCCCATACTGCCGAAACCACCTTTGGCGAACCTTGGGTTCAGAATATTTGCCGCGAGGAGATTGACCGGTCTGTTACTATTTTACAGTTGCGCAATAACGATGGCAAAGCAGTTGCCACGGTAACCAACTTTGCCTGTCATCCTACTTTTATGGATGGCCGCTTTTCAGATGTATCAGCAGATTATGTGAATGGATATTATAAACAAATGCAAAAGCAAACTGGTGCTGAGGCCTTGTTTCTGCAAGGCGCGATTGGCGGATGGGTGCAACCCGAAGATGATAACGGATCGTTCGAGAAAGCGAACAGGCGTGGTAGTGAATTGGCTGATGCCGTATTAGCCGTTGTTCCCAGTGCCCAAAAACTCACCTCTACCGATATTAGTTTTAACAGTAAACAGATCCGATTTCCAGTTGAGAATGAAGGATGGAAGCAGCTTTCTGCAATGGGCACAATCAAACGCGACATAAAAGACTCTGTTACTACGGAAGTTGCCTGGTTTGCCATTGGAGAAGCTCAGTTTGTCACACATCCGGGCGAAACAGCCCCCTACTTTGGACTCGAAACTAAAAAGTTAATGGGCTCTGGACCCAGGTTTATAGTTGGGTTGGGAAACGATGCGCTAGGATACATTTTAAAACCATCGTTCTTCGAAGTCGACAGTATTCCACATGCTGCGTACCTGACCAGTATGTCAGTAGGTAGGCCTACGGGGCCGATGTTGATGGAACAGTTGAGTTCCATCATTCCCATATCAAAGTAATTCAACTCGTGAAGGAGAAGGATTGAGTTACTGAAATGTCAACCCTAAAAACTTTCAATGATGATTTCGGTAAGCCGGCCTTTGCCGAAACGGCTACGTGCAGTCAGGCTCGGAACCTAAGCTATATTAACATAACGCATAAACATTATATAACTTTCCCTAACTATCTGAATCATAAAATCTATTCAATAAATCTATTGATTAGTTGAATCATATTTTTAGACAACCTTTAGCTAATCGTCCTACCTGAATAATTTTCAAGTTGCCACTATTGGTGAATATGGGAATATATTGACTCTGTTCGTTTTGAAACCGAAAAATGAAATCTTAAAAGTGCTAGAGAATGGCGATAACCTAGACCTAATATTCCTTTACCAGAGTTTCAAGAGGTATATTCAACTGACTGTGAAGTTTGCGAATCATTGTATGGTTCAGTTTTCGATGTTTGTTGAAAATGTCTGTTACTCTGCTTTTAAAACCAAGTATCACTGCCAAATCACTGTTGGTTAAACCTTGTTGTTCCATTCTATACTTGATGGCTTCCAGTGGATTATGCGCCTCTATTGCATAGTGTTTTGTTTCGTATTCCTTTAATAACAGAGCGAGTATATCCGCCCCAACCTTTGTGGTAATTTATTTCAGTGATCAGGCGGTAATCATTATGGTTGATCTCAAAAATTGCACGGTTGTTTTTAATTGTCCGAGCAGTATTAAAATCCCGCGTAACGTCACCGGGTTTTTTCAATATGGTTATTTTTTAAGTAAAAATTTAATCACCAAACCCTGGCAACTGAAAACCTTGTATGTACCAGTATCCGAAATCATACTTAAAGTTTAATACAGAATCACCTTGATGGAGTTTGTTCCTGTCTTGGTAGTAAGCCCGGTATACCAAGTGAGCCAGTACCTGCCCCTCCCCTTTTTCAACGTCAAAACTTACTTGTTCTATTTCAAAATCTTCAAGTTGAAAAGTGCGCTCTTCCTGAAAACTGAGAATGATAATGGCCATTTCTTCTTTGTCATACTCCTTCCCTTTATACGAAATCTTTTCACTAAGCGCGAACCCATCAAATTCCGGATTCCATTTTCGCGTAAGCAAATTTTCTAAAAATTCTTTGGCATATCTTCGCAAATCATGGTCATGGTTTGGATGAAATTCCTCGTAAATAAAATGTGTTATCATTCCCGCTACGGATATGTTATCCATTTCATGCTCGAAAAGTTCTTCGGTAATGAACTTGTAAATTAAAGCATCATCATAAGGACAACAGACGTCTAACTCCACTCCCTTTTTTTCCATGGCGGAAAGAATTTCTTTCAACGCATCAGAAACATCTTCAGCAGATAGTTCTGCCAATTTTTTAAAGACTGGTCGGCCAATAGCGTCATACACCCTTATCCGTTTGGCGTTTTTAAATTGCTGCTCAAAATCATAGATGTTATTAAGCCAACTGTTTTCAACTTCTGCACTTAGCGAAGACGTGTCAGCTTGCTCCATGCCGTGCTCCATTTCAAGTTTAAGCTTGAGCAATGCGTTTTCAGCTTTGATTTGTTCTTCTGGGGTCAATGGGGTTTCAGGTTCCATAGCGTGAGATAGGCGTTACGATTTTGATTTCGCAAACGGTTTGAAATTGGAAGTAAAAAATAGGTGAGAGTGCCATAATTGAGACAGGCACTCCTGATAACAGGATTTATAGTCTTTACGACTTGCTCCTGATGCCCCGGACGAAGTCTCCGAGCCGGTACGTGGAGTTGATGGTCATCTCTCACCCAACATAAAAATACTAATTGAAATTTATTTCGCCACTACATCTTTGGAATTTTAAAGCGCATCACTACTTCGCCTGTTTTTTTGTCAATTTCTATTGTTTGATTTTGAAGGCCGAGGTCTTTGCCGGTAGACATTTTAAATAAGCTGGTCAGGAACTGCATACCTTGGTTCATTACATTTTCCATGGTCTCGGTTTGTGAAGAAGTGCCACTGTTTTGCTCTTCTGTTATTGCTAACACTACTTCCTCTTTTAGAACATCGCCTAGCTGATCTTCAGAAACGATTTCTTCTTTCGTTGTTTCCATTTCTTGCACCTCGGGCTCAGGTTTCGTAAAACCTTCCATGATGCCTTCGAGTTGCTGCAGGAATTGCGCTTTCCCCGACGCAGAGAAATCCACAACATCGAGCGCGTTACTACCACTGAGCACGCCATCAAAAAGATTTTGTTTCAGGTTAAGCCCGGAGGCTATGCTGGTCTCGATGGACTTGCGCGTTATAAAATTAATTACCGTAAGGTTTTTACTGCGCTGACCCAATCTGTCGATGCGCCCAATCCGTTGATTTTTTTTCGCTGGGTTCCAAGGCAACTCGAAATTGATAACCGTATCGGCTACTTGTAAGTTAAGGCCAGAGCCACCTGCCTCCGTGGATAAAAATATTTTACAATGGGGGTCTGTTTCAAATTTCTTTACGAGCTTGTCTCTATTCTTCACAGCTACTTTGCCGCTAAGTTGGGCGAAACCAATACCGCACTCGGTAAGCATCTGGCCAATAAGGTTAAGCATCGTTACCCATTCCGAAAAAATAATCACCTTCCCATCGCGGTTTCGCAAGTCAAGTTTATCAAGTAGAATTCCCTTAAGCTCATTCAGTTTAGGTGAAATGTTAGACTCTTTATCTATTAAGTATGTGGAGTCGCAGACCATGCGCATGTTGGCCATGAGCAACATCAGTTTTTGTTGGTCGTAAGGTGAAATGAATTTTTTTCTAAGAATAGTAGCAATGCCTTTGGCGTAGCTTGCATGGTACATCTGTTGTTGTTCATGAAACTCCACGGGCACAGTGAGTTCTGTTATCTTAGGAAGTTCTTTCAGCACAATCCGTTTTTCTCTGCGTATTACGATGGGCTTTAACCGTTCTTTAAGTTGCTGAAGATTAAAATATCCGGTGATCTTGGTTTTATTTGTCCTGTCGAAATAACAATGCTGATACGAAAATTCCCATAGCGGTGTGAGATACAACGGATCGGCAAATTGTATGATAGAGTATAAATCAATAAGTCTGTTTTCGATTGGCGTACCGGTTATAACCAACGCATGTTTTCGGGTGAGCAGCTTGATACTTTGAGCCGTGAGGGTAGAGAAATTTTTTATTTTTTGGGCTTCATCCAGAATGATAAAATCTGTTTCCATCCGGTTGATTTCACGCCAGTCGCGCAGAATGGTTTCATAATTTACGATCAGAAAATAAGCTTTGCTTTCGCGGTAGATCTTTATTCGTTGTTCAGGTAATCCATTCACCACTTCGGCTTGCTCGTGCG